>JAZOCG010000159.1:0-3850 GCA_045596345.1 Acutalibacteraceae bacterium | reverse complement strand
AGCCCATCGGACCGCGTGCGTGCATCTTCTGTGTCGAGATGCCCATCTCACACCCTAGCCCGAATTCCCCGCCGTCGGTGAAGCGGGTAGATACGTTGACGTACACCGCCGCACTGTCCACCGCCGCAGTAAAACGCGCGGCGGTCGCCTCATCGGCAGTTACGATCGCCTCGCTGTGCATCGTCGAGTGCGCGGCGATATGCGCGATCGCTTCCTCCACGTCCGCGACCACGCGGACAGCGAGGATATAATCCAAAAATTCGGTGTCAAAATCCGCTTCACTCGCGGGGATGCCGTCAATAACGGTCGCCGCCGCCGCGTCTAATCGCAGTTCGGCGGTATGTTCCCGTGCGGGATCACACAAACGGGCTTTCAGCATCGGCAAAAACTGCGCCGCGATATCTTTATGCACCAAACACACCTCGGCAGCGTTGCACACCGAGGGGCGGCTCATTTTCGCATTATCGAGAATGTCCACCGCCATCGCAAGATCCGCCGCCTTGTCGACGTACACGTGGCAGATGCCCGTACCTGTTTGGATACAGGGGACGGTGGCGTTCTCCACACAGGCACGGATCAGCCCCGCGCCACCGCGCGGAATGAGCAGATCCACCAGCCCTTCAGCACGCATCAGTTCGTTTGCGCTCGCGCGGGTGGTGTCCTCGATGAGGTTGATCATATCGGAGGAAATGCCGACCTGTGCGAGCCCTTCGCGCAGTGCCGCGACGATCGCCGCCGCTGAGCGGTAGGCTTCCTTACCGCCGCGCAGGACGCAGACGTTACCCGATTTAAGGGTCAGTGCCGCTGCATCCGAGGTGACGTTTGGGCGGCTCTCATAGATGATCGCCACCACGCCGATCGGCACCGCGACCTTGCGAATGGTCATCCCCTTACCGTGGGTGGTGCGGGACAGCTCCCGCCCGACGGGGTCGGGCAGAGCCGCGACCTCGCGGATACCTTGTGCCATCGCTTCGATGCGGGCGGCGGTCAGTGTCAGACGATCGATCATTACCGAGGAAATGCTCCCCTGTGCCGCCGCGACGTCTTCACGGTTGGCGGCTAAAATATTATCGGTGTGCGCGAGCAGTCGTTCCGCCATCGCGGTGAGGGCGGCGTTCTTCTGCTCGGTGGTGAGGGCAGATAAGCTTCGGCTCGCCGCCTTCGCACAATACAAAATTTCCTGTGTGGTTCTCATATCACTTGCCCTCCGCGAGAAAACGCGTACCGATCGGTTCGCCCGCAACAATATCGTACAGTACGTCGGGGTCCTCGCCGTTGGCGATCACCATATCGATGCCCGCGGCGGTCGCCATCTTAGCGGCGGCGATCTTCGTTTGCATACCGCCCGTGCCGAGCTTGCTGCCCGCGCCGCCGACCGCCGCCTCGATCTCCGGGGTGATGCACGCCACCGTCGGCAGAAGTGTCGCCGTCGGGTCGGTGTGCGGATCAGCGGTATACAGACCGTCAATGTCGGACAGCAAAATCAGCAGATCCGCCTGCACGTTGGTCGCGACGATCGCGCCGAGGGTGTCGTTCTCGCCGATGACGATCCCGCCGGTGGCAACGGTGTCGTTCTCGTTGATGATGGGCAACACGCCGAGTTCCAGCAGACGGTACATTGTATTGTGGAAGTTCGTGCGTCGACCCTCATGCTGAAGATCCGCACCCGTGAGCAGCACCTGCGCGACGGTATGGTTATGTTCGGTGAACAGCTTATCGTAGGTATACATCAGCTCGCACTGACCCACGGCGGCTGCCGCCTGCTTGGTCGGGATGTCGGTCGGACGACTGCCGAGCGACAATTTGCCCACGCCCATCCCGATCGCACCTGAGGACACGAGCACCAGTTCGTGTCCCGCGTTCTTGAGATCGCTCATCACGGCGCACAGCTTCTCCACGCGGCGGATGTTTAAAAGTCCCGTCGCGTGCGCCAACGTAGATGTACCTACTTTCACAACGATACGCATATCATTATCTCCTTTCAACAAGGACGCCTTACGAAAAAGAATACCACAGACCGTGGGATATTGCAACGTCAGCCTTTCTTCTTCGGATGCAGATTCAGTACCGCGACCGCGGCGAGCACCAGCAGAATACCGACGATGGCGTACACGTCCGGCACCTCGCCGAAGGCGATCAGCCCGATCACCGCCGCGCACACCAGCTCGATCGAGGAAATGACCGAGGCGGTGGAGTTTTCCACCCGCTGCAGACCCGCATTATAAAAGGTATAGGGCAGCACCGTCGTCACCAGCGCGTACAGGCAGACGAACAACAACACCGTCCCGCCGTTTCGCCCGACCGAGGCGGCGATCTCGCCGTGATCCGCGATAACCGCTCCGCCGAGCGAGGTGAACAGGAAAGTGTAAAACGTGATGGTGACAGAGTGATACCCACGCATCAACGCAAAACGGGTGAAGATGCTGTACAGCGCATAGAAAAACCCGCTCGCAAGCCCGAGCAGCAGCCCCGGAAAGGTGAGCAGTTGCCCACCCGTGACGATACCGCTGACCAGCACCGCACCCGCAAAATCCAGCACAAGTGCCAACGCGGTGCGACCGGTAAACTTCTCCTTATACAGCCATGCACTCATCAACGCGACAAACGCGGGCGCGGTGTATAACAGCGTTGCGGCGATGCCCATACTCGACACCTCAATGGTGCGAAAATAACAGAAGTTAAAAAACAAGAGACTCAAAATACCGTTGCCCGCAAAGCACCACAGGTCTCGCAGGCGTATGCGCAACAGCGAGCGGTCGGTACACAACATGAGCAGCAGCATACACAGTGCCGTCGCGATCGCGCGCAGATAGGTGATCTGTAGGCTGGTCAGCCCCATAACGTTGAAATGGCGGATGAACAGCCCCGTCGTCCCCCACAGGCACGCCGCCGCGAGCACCGCGACAATGGCGACTCCCTTGGTCAATTGGAACTTTTTCATCACAAATTCCCTCTTTGGCAATGATGGGGCGATCCGCACGGATCACCCCATCGACAGTATTTTTTAGTACGCGATATGCTCCTCGATATACGCCTTGAGATCCTTGATGGCGACGCGCTCCTGCTGCATCGTGTCGCGGTCACGCACGGTGACACAGCCGTCGGTCTCACTGTCGAAGTCATAGGTGATGCAATAGGGCGTGCCGATCTCGTCCTCACGGCGATACCGCTTGCCGATCGAGCCGGACTCGTCAAAGTCCACCATAAAGTACTTGGACAGCTCCTGCTGGATCGCCATCGCGGGCTCACTGAGCTTCTTGGACAGCGGGAGTACCGCCGCCTTAAAGGGTGCGAGCGCGGGATGCAGACGCAGCACCACGCGGGTGTCGTTCTTCTCCGCATCGACGACCTCTTCGTCATACGCCTCGACGAGGAACGCGAGCGTCACGCGGTCAGCACCCAGCGAGGGCTCGACAACGTAGGGAATGTAATGCTCGTTCTTCTCCTGATCGAAGTAGGTCATATCCTTGCCCGAGGTGGTCTGGTGAGCATTGAGATCGAAGTTGGTGCGGGACGCCACGCCCCACAGCTCGCCCCAACCAAACGGGAACACAAACTCAAAGTCGGTGGTCGCGTTGGAATAGTGGCTCAGTTCCTCGGGATCGTGGTCACGCAGACGCAGGTTCTCGTCCTTCATACCAAGACCGAGCAGCCACTGATGGCAGAAATCCTTCCAATACTTGAACCACTCGAGCTCGGTGCCGGGCTGGCAGAAGAACTCCAGCTCCATCTGCTCGAACTCGCGGGTGCGGAAGGTGAAGTTGCCCGGAGTAATCTCGTTACGGAAGGACTTGCCTACCTGACACACGCCGAAGGGCAGCTTGCGGCGGGTGGTGCGCTGGACGTTCTG
>JAZOCG010000158.1:0-11206 GCA_045596345.1 Acutalibacteraceae bacterium | reverse complement strand
TCCCCAAAATGCAAACGTAAAATCTTATCCGATTTTATGCTACAGCAAAGTTCTTCTAGGATTTTGTCTCATTGATAAGGGTTAATTTTCCCCTCGCGACAACCTTCGTAGCAATCAAGATATTCATGGATAAGCGTTCTTGTATTGTGGATAGGAACACGAACAATGTCGTCGGAATAGTGAAAAAGCATTTCTTCCAAGCGCTGAAAGAAATATAAGAATCCGTCGTGTTCTTTTGGCCAAGGCTTGGTTAAGTATTTCATAAGCTACACCTCCTAGTTTATATTATACAATACTATTTCGACAATATCCACTCAAAACAAAGATGCTGAGCCAAAATTCGCCAAGCGATATCTGTGTTTTCGGGTTTCTAAAAAGATAATATGAAATGGAGTTTGAGCATCTATCAATATAACTGAATGCACATCTAAATACACTAACACCTCTTGACTTTTGGATAACATTGATCTACAATCAAGGAGACCGCTTGACAGTTTTCAAGAGGTCAAACCAATCAAAAATCAAGTGTGCTTTCGCGTTGAGAGCGAAAAAGCCTTAGAGTTTCAAGGGATGAGCGCGCGGCCGTCAGAGACCCTGCAAGGGTCTCACTGGGGCTCAAGAGGCCGTGAGTTCAAGTCTCGCCACTCGGACCAAAAAAGAGAGATGGGCAATCGTCCATCTCTCTTTTTTGGTCCACGTGGTGGACAGAGGTTCTTGACTCACCATATTTTTCGTCTGTGACGAAAAATATCATGGTTTTGACCGAAATGCAAGAAAGCGGGTACGCACAAAACGAACTCGGTCAACAACCGTGAGTTACAAGTCTCGCCACGCAACTGCGGATTTGCACAAATGATAACAGGGAGTACCGCATCCGCGGTACTCCCTGTTTTTGTTTATATGGTTAATAAAAGATTATCCAAATAAAACCTGCCGATTTACAGATCCAATGTCAGATCGCCATCTTTGATCCAGCCGAGGCGGCGGCAGACAAGACCGATGAGCCACGTCAGCACGGCGGGGAGCACGATGCAGATGAGGGCAAGACCGATCCAGTCCATCGTGTCGGGGGTGATGGCGGTTGCGCCGTTTGCCAAAGCCTTTTCGGCGGGGGTGAACCAGCCCGTGATGACACCGATGGGACCGCACATGCCGCAGGTACCCATACCCGAGTTGATGGGCGCGCCGTTCATCTGCAGACCGAACACACAGGTCGCGATGGGACCGGTGATCGCGCTCGCGAGGGTGGCGGGGATCCACACGCGGGGGTTGCGTACAATGTTGCCCATCTGCAACATCGACGTGCCGAGCCCTTGGGCGACCAGACCGCCCCATTTATTTTCGCGGAAGCTGAGCACCGCGAAGCCGACCATTTGCGCACAGCAGCCGGCGACTGCCGCGCCGCCCGCAAGACCCGTCAGCCCGAGCACCGCACAGATGGCGGCAGAGCTGATCGGCAGTGTCAACGCGATGCCGACCGTCACGGATACGAGGATACCCATCAGCAGGGGTTGCAGATCGGTCGCCCACATAATGAGATCGCCCACCCAGCCCGCGGCGGTGCCGATGGGGGCGGCGATGAGTGCGGCAAGACCGACGCCCGAGAAGATCGTGACAAGCGGGGTGACGAGGATATCTACCTTGGTTTCCTTAGATACGACCTTGCCGAGTTCCGCGGCGACGATGGCGATGACCAGCACCGCGAGCGGACCGCCCGCGCCGCCGAGGGCGTTGGACGCCCAGCCGACCGCCGTGAGGCTGAACAGCACGAGCGGGGGGCACTGCAGAGCGTAGCCGATGGCGATCGCCATCGCGGGACCCGCCATCTGCGAGGCGTAGCCGCCGACCTGTGAGAAGATCGCAACGTCGGTCAGCGAGCCGAGTGTGTTGAGAATGGTACCGATGAGCAGGGAGCAGAAAAGACCCTGCGCCATCGCGCCGAGCGCGTCGATACCGTATCGGCGCAGAGAGATCACAATGTTTTTGCGTTGTAAAAACGCGCGGAAGGTTGCCATAGTTCTCCATCTCTTTTCTTTTATATTTGCTAGTATTTTAGCACTTTAGCACGATGTATGCAACTTGTAATTTCGACAGATTTCCCGTCGTGTTTGTGTGAAAAACAAGGAATAATTTACAATTTAACATAAAAGACGCGCATCGGTTCGTTGAACCGATGCGCGGGGTTTATTTCTTATCCCTTTTTGATCTCGCTCATCACGGCGTCCGCGAACTCGCGGCAGGTGTTGCCGCCGAGCTCGCCGCTCATATTGAGTGTGTCGCTGACAACGGCGAGCGCGTCTTCCAGCTTCTGTGCCTTTTCGGGGCGGGCAATATGCCGCAGCAGCATTGCCGCCGCCTTGAGGATGCTCGCGGGGTTGGCGTAGTCGCCCAGTCCCTGCTCCAGCATACGCGGCGCGGTGCCGTGGATCGCCTCGAACATCGCGTAGGTGTCGCCGATGTTGGCACTGCCTGCCGTGCCGACGCCGCCCTGGATCTGTGCCGCCTCGTCGGTGATGATGTCGCCGTAGAGGTTGGGGAGCACGAACACCTGAAACCGTCCGCGCACCGCGGGGTTCACGAGGTTGGCGGTCATAATGTCGATGTACCAGTCCTCGGCGGTGATGGCGGGATATTCGGCGGCGATCTCGTGGCAGATGGCGGAGAACTTGCCGTCGGTCTTCTTCATAATGTTCGCTTTGGTGACGATGGCGACGTTGTCCTTGCCGTTCATCCGCGCGTATTCAAACGCCGCGCGGGCGATACGGCGCGTACCCGCGTCGGTGGTGACCTTGAAATCCATCGCCAGCTTGTCGGGGAGTTCGATGCCGCGACTGCCGAGCACGTATTCGCCCTCGCTGTTTTCGCGGTAGAATACCCAGTCAATGCCCTGCTCGGGCACGCTGACGGGGCGCACGTTGGCGTAAAGGTCGAGTTCGCGGCGCATCGCGACATTGGCACTCTCCAGCGCGCCGCCGTGGGGTGTGGCGGTGGGTCCTTTCAGGATGACGTCGCAGGCTTTGAGCGCGGCGAGGGTGTCATCGGGGATCGCCTTGCCGACGGCTTGGCGACGCTCGAGGGTCAGCCCCTCAACCTCGCGGATCTCGATCTTACCCGCGGCGATGTCATCGGCGAGCAAGAATTCCAGCACGCGCTTAGCTTCTTTGGTGATAATGGGACCGATACCGTCGCCGTCAACGGTGCCGATAACGATCTTGTCCATTGCGGAAAAATCCTTCGCGGTCGCACCCGCTTCGAGGCGGTTTTGCCGCGCAAGCTGTCCTTCGAGCAGTGTGCGGAAGCTTTCTACTGCCTGATCAATATACTTCTGCATAGTTTATTCTCCCAACTGTTTGGTGTAGGCGAGCAAGCCGCCCGCCTTGAGGATCGCCTTCTGGCGATCGGTGAAGTCCGCGCACAGCGTAAAGGTTGCGCCCGTGGTCTTGTCGGTGAGGACGATGTTGCCGCTGTCCATTCCCGCGTACACATCGGCGAGCGTCAGCTCGTCACCCTGTGTCAGCTTGTCGTAGTCGGCGGGATCGGCGAAAGTGAGCGGCATAATGCCCGCGTTGATGAGGTTCGCCGCGTGGATGCGGGCGAAAGACTTCGCGATCACCGCGCGTACGCCGAGATACAGCGGTACCAGCGCGGCGTGTTCACGCGACGAGCCCTGTCCGTAGTTACTGCCGCCGACGATGATGCTCTGTCCCGCCGCCTTGGCGCGCTCGGGGAAGGTGGTGTCGCACACGCCGAAGCAGAACTGCGACAGGTGCGGGATGTTGGAACGGTAGGGCAGGATCTTCGCGCCCGCGGGCATAATGTGGTCGGTGGTGATGTTGTCGCCGACCTTGAGGATGAGCGGAGCTGACAGACAGTTGGTCTGCGGCAGGCTCTGCGGAAATTCTTTGATATTCGGACCGCGCAACACCTCGACCTCGCCCGCCTCCTCTTCGTCGGCGGGGGGAAGGATCGCGGTGTCGTCGATGCGGAAGGTATCGGGCATCGCGATGGTCGGCATCTCGCCGAGCAGGCGCGGGTCGGTGATCTCACCCGTCAACGCCGCGGCAACCGCGGTCTCGGGGCTGACGAGGTACACCTGTCCGTCGGCGGTACCGCTGCGTCCTTCAAAGTTGCGGTTAAAGGTGCGCAGGCTCACGCCGCCCGAGTTGGGAGAGAAGCCCATACCGATACACGGACCGCAGGCACTTTCGAGTAACCGCGCGCCCGAGGCGAGGATGTCGGTGAGCGCGCCGCAGTCGGCGAGCATCGTGAGCACCTGCTTCGAACCGGGGGAGATGGAGAGGCTGACCGAGGGCTGTACGGTGCAGCCCTTGAGCAGAGCGGCAACCTTCAGCATATCCTGCAGCGATGAGTTGGTGCAGGAGCCGATGCACACCTGATCCACCTTAGTGCCCTTGAGCGATGCCACCGTTACGATGTTGTCGGGGCTGTGGGGGCACGCGATGAGCGGCTCAAGCGTGGACAGATCGATGTGCAGGATCTTATCGTATTCGGCATCGGGATCGCTTGCGAGCGGGATGTAATCCTCTTCGCGCCCCTCCGCCTTGAGGAATGCACGGGTGACTTCGTCCGACGGGAAGATGGACGTGGTCGCGCCGAGTTCCGTGCCCATATTGGTGATGGTGGCACGCTCGGGAACGGACAGCGTGGCAACACCTTCGCCGCCCCATTCAATGATCGCGCCGACACCGCCCTTAACGGACAGCTGACGCAGGATCTCGAGGCTGACGTCCTTCGCGGTGACAAAGGGGCGCAGTTTGCCTGTCAGTTCGACCTTGAACATTTTGGGCATCGTGATGTGGTAGGCACCGCCGCCCATCGCGACCGCAACGTCCAGACCGCCCGCGCCCATCGCGAGCATACCGATGCCGCCGCCCGTGGGGGTATGGCTATCCGAGCCGATGAGCGTTTTACCGGGCTTACCGAACCGCTCGAGATGCACCTGATGGCAGATGCCGTTGCCCGGGCGGGAGAAATAGATACCGTGCTTTTTGCACACCGACTGGATATAGCGGTGGTCGTCGGCGTTCTCAAAACCCGACTGCAGGGTGTTGTGGTCGATGTAGGCGACGCTGCGCTCGGTGCGTACGCGCGGAATGCCCATTGTTTCAAATTCCAGATACGCCATCGTGCCGGTGGCGTCCTGCGTCAACGTCTGGTCGATGCGCAGGGCGATCTCGTTGCCCGCGATCATCTCGCCGCTGACGAGGTGATCTTTGATGATCTTCTGTGCGATTGTCAGTCCCATAGTGTGATACTCCTTATTATTTCAGAATGCTGTCTATCGCGTGCGTAATGTGCTCGTTCATCGCCGCTTCGGCGGCGTCGCCGTCGCCCGCAAGGATCGCCTCGCAGATACGGCGGTGCTCCTCGACAGAGGCGGTCGCGCGCGCCGTCTTTTCCACGGAGGCGCGGCGGAACTTTTGTGTCTTGCGGTGCAGCGGAACGAGTGTCGTCTGCAGGGTGGTACTGCCGCTGCCTGCGTAGATCAGTTCGTGAAAGGCGTGATCCTGCCACTGGACGTGATCAACGTCCGCGCGTGAAACGTAAAATTCTTGCAGATCCACCGCTTCGGCGAGTGCTTTTTTCTGCTCGTCGGTCGTATTCTCGGCGGCACGGCGCGCGGCGATGCCCTCAATGCGCGAGCGGATCTCCATAATATCCCGCAGGTCGTCAGGCGTAATACCGTTGACGATCATCCCTTTGCCCGATTCGCGCAGGATGTTCTCCTGCTCCAGACGGCGGATCGCTTCGCGGATAGGAGTACGGCTGACCCCCATCTCCTCACACAGGCGCGCCTCGGTGAGAATCTCGCCGAAGGCGTATTTCCCGCTCAGAATATCATTCTCTAACCGCTCAAACACGCAGTCAGCGAGGGATACGCTCTTATGTCTTTCCATCATCGTCGAAACCCTCCTTACAGCTTTCCGCCCGAGAAGGCGGTGATCTTTTCTTCCAGTTCGTGGGTGGACAGGCATGTCTGCCGTCCGTCCTCGTATTCGCGGTCGACCCATTCCTTCATCTGTACGACCAACGGACTGCGCTTATCAACCTTCTTGTCGTCGGGCAGGTTATAGTGCTCGTTGATCCAGTAGGCGATACCCGCCAGCCCCGAGGTCTTGCTGACCGTCACCGAGGCGGCACGACCGAGGATCTTCTTGGTATCGAAGATGTTGTAGATCTCCTCGTCCTTGAGCAGACCGTCGGCGTGGATGCCCGCGCGGGTGACGTTGAAATTCTGCCCGACAAAGGGGGTCATCGGGGGAATATCGTAGCCGATCTCTTTTCGGAAATATTCGGCGATCTCGGTGATGACGGTGGGATCCATACCGTCGAGCGAGCCGCGCAGGGACGCGTATTCCATCACCATCGCCTCAAGCGGCACGTTGCCGGTGCGCTCGCCGATGCCGAGCAGTGAGCAGTTGACCGCGCACGCGCCGTACAGCCACGCGGACGCGGCGTTGGCGACCGCCTTGTAGAAATCGTTGTGCCCGTGCCACTCCAGCATTTCGCTCGGCACGTCGGAATAGTGCTGAAGACCGTAGATGATACCCGGCACGCTGCGCGGCAGTGCCACCTCGGTGTAGGGCACACCGTAGCCCATCGTGTCGCAAGCGCGGATACGTACGGGGATATTCGCCTGACGGCTTAACTCCATCAGCGCGTTGACAAACGGCACCACAAAACCGTAGAAATCCGCGCGGGTGATGTCCTCAAGGTGACAGCGGGGCATAACGCCCGCCTCGAATGCCTCGCTCACCGCGGCGAGGTAGTGATCCATCGCCTGTTTACGGGTCATTTTGAGCTTCTTGAAGATGTGGTAGTCGGAACAACTCACCAAAATACCCGTCTCGCGGATACCGAGATCGCGGACGAGCTTGAAATCTTCCTTGCTCGCACGGATCCAGGTGGTGATCTCGGGGAACTTCAGCCCCAGCTCCTGACACTTCTGCAGAGCCTCACGATCTTTCTGGCTGTAGACGAACATTTCGGTCTGGCGGATGATGCCGTAAGGACCGCCCAAACGGTTCATATACTTGTATAATTGCACGATCTGGTCGACGGTGTACGGCTCGATGGACTGCTGTCCGTCGCGCAAAGAGGTATCGGTGATCCAGATCTCCTCCGGCATCCCCATCGGCACGCGGCGATGGTTAAAGCCTACCTTCGGCACGGTGTCATAGCTGTAGACATCGCGATAGAGCTGCGGCTCGGGGATGTCCTGCAGCGCGTACTTGTAAGACTCTTCTTCCAGCAGATTGCTTTTTCGGGATAATTCCAACATAGCAAACGCTCCTTTCATCAGGTATTGAGCATGCGATAATACAACACACTCCGTATAATTGTATACAATAATACTTCCTCTTCTCCTTTTTGTCAAGTAAAACAAGGAAAGTATATGAAAATTATGTAATAAAAAGACCGCGGAGCCTGCACCGCTGTTATCGGCGAGGCAAACTCCGCAGTTTCTTTATAGCGATTGTAAGATGATCTCTGCTATCTGTGATGGGTTGTCGATAAGCACCGTCGCACCCGCGGCGCGCAGATCGTCCGCGTCGCGAAAGCCCCAGGTCACCCCGATACAGGGCATGCCCGCGTTCTTTGCCGTGAGCACATCGGCATCGCCGTCGCCGACGAAGATCGCCTCATCGGCGGAAACACCCAGGCGCGCGAGTGCCGCAAAGGTGCTGTCGGGCGCGGGCTTGCGCGGGCGGTCGGGGCTGTCGCCGAGCGCGACGTCGATGTAGTCCGCGAAGAAATGCCGCCGCAAAGCTTTCACCGACACGTCGGGCTTGTTGGACACCACCGCCATCGCGACCCCCGCCGCTTTAAGCCGCGCGAGAGCGGGCAGGATGCCGTCGTAAGGCGCGGTCAGATCGAGGCTGTGCTCGGCGTAATAGACACGAAAATCGGCGAGTACCCGTGCGGTTGTCGCATCATCCGTCCCGTCGGGGACGGCGCGGTCGATGAGGCTCACCACCCCGTTGCCGACAAATGCGCGCACCTCGCGGTGTGTGCGGGGCGGCATTCCGTAGGCAATCAGCGTGTGGTTGACCGCCGCCGTGATATTGTCTAATGTGTTGAGCAGCGTGCCGTCAAGGTCAAACACCGCCGCGCGAATCGGTTTCACAGGATCACTTCCTTTGCATTTAGAGTAACACATCTTTCCCCGATTGACAATCTTTTTTTCGGCTATTATAATATTACTATCAACGATATAAAAGGAGAAAACACAGCGTGTATTTATATGAAATGCATCAGCACACCGCTGTTGCCAGTGCCTGCGCGCAGGTGACACCCGAAGAGGTCATTCGCGGTCTCAAAAAAGCGGGTTTTTCAGGTGTGGTGATGACCGAGCATTTTTATCACGGCAACACCGCCGTGCGACGCCATCAGGCGTGGGAAGACTTTGTTCGTCCGTACGAGGAAGCCTATGAGCGCGCGAAAAAAGCCGCAAAAAAATGGGATTTTGACGTGCTGTTCGGTATCGAGGAGGGCGTCGGCGGGGGTAAAGAGGTGCTGATCTACGGCATCACGCCCGCGTTTTTGTATGCGCACCCCGAGCTGCGGGATGCACGCCTGCCGGAATTGGCGGAGCTGGTGCGTGCCGCTGGCGGGTTGGTGGTGCAGGCGCACCCGTTCCGTGTGCGGGACTATATCCGCGCCCCGTGGGAAGAGCTTCCCGCCGAGCATCTGGACGGTTTTGAGGTGTATAACGCCTGCAACGATGACTTGTCGAATGCGCGCGCGCAGACGCTCGCGGATAAGCACGGGCGTCTGGCTGTTGCGGGCTCGGACGCGCACTTTGCCGACGGTCTCGGACGCGCGGGCATCGCGAGCGAAACGCGTATTCGCACCGAATCGGAGCTTACCGCCGTTCTGCGCGACGGCGCGTATGAATTGTATATAGCGGAGTAATCACAGCACCCCGTGGGGTATCCCCACGGGGTGCTGTTTTATGTTATTCGATCATATCGTATTCGTCCTGCCACAGGCCGTGCGCTTCGAGCAGTGAGCGCATATCGGCGGGGACGGGGGCGATAACCGCGACGGGGTCGCCGCTCACAGGGTGGGTGAGGGTCATGCGCGCACAGTGCAGAGCGTGGCGCGGCAGGTAATGCTCGTCGGTGCCGTACATCGTGTCGCCGGCGAGCGGGTAGCCGAGCCACGACAGATGCACGCGAATCTGATGGGTGCGCCCTGTTTCCAGCACCACCCGCACAAGCGAGATCTCGCCGTCGGTGCCGAGGCTTTTCCAGTGGGTGACACTGTCCTTGCCGCCCTCCCCGACCTCGCGGGTGATGCAGCTGCCCTCCCGTACGCGGATGGGTTGGTCGATGGTGCCTTCGCCGGTCAGTGCGCCGAGCACGATCGCAAGGTATACCTTCTGCGGTTTCTGCGCGAGGGCGTAAGCGATGTGGGGGCTTTTGGCGGCGAGCAACAGCCCCGAGGTGTTGCGGTCGAGGCGGTTGGTCGGGCGAAAGGAGAGAGGTGTGCCGTTTCGTTCAAAGTATCCGACCACCGCGTTGGCGAGTGTCGGCTCGGGTTTGCCCGCCGAGGGATGCACCGCCAGATACGGCGGCTTATTGATGATGAGGATGTGTTCATCTTCGTAGGCGACGTCCAGCGGCATATCCGCCCCTTCGATGCGCACCGCGTCGTCGGGCATCGTGATGACCACCGTCTGTCCTTCGCGGATGCGGTCAATGGAGCGTTTTTGCTCGCCGTCGACGGTCATACCGTTTTCGACACGTTTTAGTTTAACCACCATACGCCAGGAAAGCCCGCAGGCGCGGCGCAGGAAGGTCTGCAGCATTTCACCGTCGTAGTCTTGCGGCACGGTATAGGTAAATTGTCCCACGGGATCGCCTCCTTTCGGCGCATATTCGTGCGCGTACGCACGTACATATCGTATGAGAGAGGTGTGTGTGATGGTCGCGGTGGTGCTGGGCGGTGTGACAGCCGTCATTTACGGTGCGTGGCAGTGGCACGACGCGGTGCGGCGGCAAAAGCCCCGACACCGTGATCGGCGTCGGGGACAGATCGGCTGTGTCGGTGGCGCGGGCGCGTTGATGCTCGCGCTGACATTTATGCTCACACCGCAGAGCTGGGGGAACGCCGTGTTGCTCATGTGGGGATGCGGCACCGCGCTGGTGTGGTTTATCAACGAGCGGCTGTCGCTCGCGTGAGGATTACTCCGCGCTATCGGGGGTTTGTGCGTCTTGCTTGGCGCGGCGCAGACTGCGCTTGAGTTTTTTCGGCTTGGCGGCGGTTTCGTCGCCGGCAAAGAAGTCGAGTCCGATGGTGCTCTCGGCGGAGTCGATAGCTTCCGCCACGGCTTTTCTCCGTTCACGGGCGAAGCGGAACCACTGGATGCCCGCCTCAATGGCGAGCAGCAAGCCGACGAGTGCCGAACTCACGTGACGGTACAGCAGTTTCCAGGTGGTCAGCCCCTGCGTCGCGCCTGTCGCGTTGAGGTGATCGGGAAACGCATTGCGTAAGGCGAAAGCAACCATAAGTGCCATCAAAGTGCCGACAAGCGCGCCTACGAGGATGATGGGCGGCCACGGATATTTATCCCCCAGCGTTACCGTCAGCACATAGACGGCGATGAGCAGCACGAGCATCACACCCCAGACGGACGCAAGCCACGGTGTTTTGGTCATCAGATCGCTGTTGGTGTTGAGCAGAACACCGGCGAGCAGCGCGAGCAGCTGAAATGCGGTGGAGATCACCAACAGCACGCCGGTGATGATATGGTTCAGTTTACGTATATTACTCATACTGATTTTCCCTCCGTTAATTTCCACGCTTTGAGCGCGGCGATTTGGGTCTTGGCATCGGGGATATCCCCTGCCATCACACGCTCGACCAATTCGGCGAGCGGTAAACGCACCACGTTGAGAAACTCGTCTTCGTCGGGGTGCATCTCAGCAAAATGCAACCCCGTCGCGAGATAGAGATGGATGACCTCGTCGCAATAGCCGGGGGTCGGGTAGATCACCCCGAGCGGGGTGAAGTTATCCGCGGACGCGCCCGTTTCCTCGGCAAGCTCGCGCTTGCCTGTTGTGAGCGGGTCTTCGCCGCGGTCGCGTTTACCCGCGGGGATCTCGGTCGTGATCTCGCCGTAAGGGTAACGGAACTGCTGTACGAGCAGCACCTCGCCCTCGTCCGTGAGGGCGATAAC
>JAZOCG010000157.1:0-2610 GCA_045596345.1 Acutalibacteraceae bacterium | reverse complement strand
GTAACGCCCTGCGCGTACATCGGCTTTACAAACCAGCGCCCCTTACGCTCATCCTTGTAGTACACCAGACCGGTGAACAGTTCGTACAGCCGCTTGCCATCCTTGCAGAACAGCTTGATAAACCGCACGATAAAGGCCTTGAAAGTCACATATCCTGTGGCGATCAACGTATTTGCCAAAATGCCTGCCCACAGCGGCAGATTGAGTTTCTTGACAAACGCCTCAACCTTGTCCACCAAGCCGACAAGCCACTCGGAAATCACGCTGAGCTTGCCGTCAAACAGACCGCCCACCCATTCCGAGAGCTGGGCAATCCAGATGTGCAGCATATTAAAGGCGTCGATAATCAAGTTGGTAATCTTGCCAAGGAAAATCGCCGACACAATACAGAACACCACCGCCACGAAGGGCATAAAGCACTGACGCTGACGGTCTGCCTTTTTAAGATTCGCTTTGTTGCTGAGCAGTGCCAGCAGAATGAACGGTGCCGTTACCGCCGCGACCTTTAAGAGGAACAGAATATCTTTAATCATAGATTTCTTCCCTCCTTACCGTCAAATTGCGGATAAAATCAACCGGCACGTCCACCTGTATACCCTTCTGCACGAAGTCAATCGCGCCGCCCTTACACTCGGCATACGGCAACGGATAGGTATACTCGTTGTAGCGGTCATAGTTGTAGTTGTACTCGACAATTCGGTCGGGGTCAATCTCCATGGCGTTCACCATAAAATGCCCGAACACATCGCGCACGCACGCCTTTGCCGCTTCGATATCGAGAATGTGCTTGCGATACAGCGTGACCTTGGCGCGATCGGTGTTTTCATAATGCTTTGCTGCATCCAACACGGAAAATCCGCGGCGGATGTTGCAAATATGCCCCAGATACACGCCGCTCTGGTTCATCGCATATTCTACGTCGTTGCACAAGCCACTCATCCGCCAGTTGAAACGGTCAAACAGGTCGGTCAGCGCCTTGCGCAGGAAAAACAGCGTCACCAAAGCAACGCCCGCCATCAGCGCGATTGCCGCCGCTGTAATGATGAGAGAGGCATTGAAATTCAGGAAATTGGTGGACGTGTTCTTCATAAACAGCGTAACGAAGCCCAACGCGTACGCAACCAAACCCAACACACCGATGACAATCGTCGAGCGCTTATACATACGGTGTTTAATCTTGTTGCGCACCGCCTTATTCTCGGTTTCCATCACGCGGTCATACGCTTCTTCGTCATACAGGTTGGGGGGCGCGTTGGTAATCATCGCCTTTTCCTCGTTGGCAATGTGCTCTTCGATGTCCTCGATCTGGAACTCGGTGAGCAGCTCCGCGCCGCTGAGCGGAATATTATCCTCCTGACGTGCCTCGATAGCCGCCCGTCTGAGTGCACGGCGCGACTGCTTAAACAGCTTCGCCAGCGCCTTGCGCGACTTATAATAACTCGACTCCCACAGCCCTTCCTCCTCCGAGGGACAGCCGTTGGCAAGGCCGATGCCGTCCTTGGATGCGTACAGCTCCTCCCGATCAAAATCCCGTTCCAGCAAAACGGGGACTTTGATCTTGGTGCAGAACAACTGCTCCGCCTCACGGTCGGAGAATCGTATCGGCTTTTTGGTGGTAATCTCGTATATCTTCTGTTCAAGCAGCTCCTTGGTCAGGTCCAGCTTCGCCTCGTAGGTGAACAACAATCGACGCAACGCTTCCTCGTTATTCTCGCACAGCAACGTATACACGCGATTCGGGCTGAGAGAGCCCGACGGAATCTCGTTAGACGCCACGATAAGCGTAGAATATAAGAAGCGGATACTGTCATACACGTAATTCTGATGGTCCTTCGGCAGAATGTCAAAGACCAGATACCGCATTTTATCAAAGTACATATTGCGGTCATAGAAGCGCGAATATTCCGCCTCGGTATGCGTCTCCCACACGCACGCGTAATCGGCGGTAATGTCCGGACAGGTGCGTTTTGCAATGCACACGACCTCCGACGGACGGGATATCGGCAAGCTTTCATCCGCCAAAATCTGCGCACGAAGTCGCTGCTTTTCCTCTATCTCGATAAGATATCGCGCATAATCGTTGTCCTCATCGAGCGACGAAGCAGGACGCGTCACTGTCGGCGCTTCGCACAGATGCGTCACCAAACGGGTGAGCGCGTTTTGCGAGGCCTCCGCAAACGAACGCATCTTCTTTTGATGCTCGTTGAGCACAAAGGCATCGTACGCCTGCGTCTGACCGTCCTCCGTTTCACCGCGAACCGGCCCGTCAAAGCGGTCTGCCGTTTCGGATACCAAGTCAAACGGATTCTTTTTCGTCAACCCTGCCTCATCGCAAATGATGATTGCGCGCCACTGTTCGCGCCGGCCGACGGTGTCCGCCAGTGTCGGTACCATCTCTGCAAAGGTGGGGGCATCCTTGATCCATTCGCAAAAAGCCACATCGGGCGATGCAAGAAAAGGTGCAAGAAACAGCTCGTAGTCCTTTGTCTTATCAATATACTCTTTTTCAGCTATAATAGCGGTGAACAACGGTTATCACCTCCATTCGTCTCCGTCCGCCGACACCGGCGGGCGGGGGCTCCCCCTTTCTTTAATGGATCTTTTCCTTCC
>JAZOCG010000156.1:0-3411 GCA_045596345.1 Acutalibacteraceae bacterium | reverse complement strand
GATCCCTCCGTCACTCTTGATAAGGGTATTGAATTGTCGAGTGATACTATACCACAACGGTCGATTTTTGTCAATAACTAAATTATTCCTCTCCACACGAGAAGCAGAACGATCAGTGTCAGCAGGATAAACAGCGAAATGATCCATACGGTGCGGCGCGGCTTGTTGACGGACGCTTCTACGGGCGGCAACAGATGGGAAGCGCGCAATGCCTTGACAACGGTCTTGTAAATAAGCAGTGTCAGTACGCTGTTGAGTGCGGTTTTGAAGAGGTTGAAGGGAAGAAAAACGGGAATGAGCATTTCGACAACGGCCTGGCGCGGCAGCTCCATATACAGCGGTGTGATGAGGTAATTCCATAACAGCATCCCTGCTGTGGCGGCAAGTGCGCCGCACGCAAGACCGATGACCGCTGCTGATAAATTGCGGTGGCGGTGATAGATCGCGGATGCCGTGCAGGCAAACAGGCAAGAGGAGAGAATATTCATCGCACAGCCGATGATACCGGTATCGCTGACGGTGACCAGCTCAATAAGCGCGACCACCGTCGCCATCAACCCACCAGCAAGCGGTCCGTAAAGGAAACCGCCGATGACCAGAAGCACATCTTTGGGCTCATATTTCAGAAATGCGACAACGGGAATGCGGATCAGAGCAACCGCCGCGAATGCCATCGCACACAGCAGTGCCATCACGCACAAACGGCGTATACGCAAAGAGGAATTTTGCATATGGATCATCCTTTCAAATAAAAAAGCACCTTGTGTGCCGTAAAACGGCTCACAAGGCGCACAGAAATCGGGTGTTCTGTCTTCTTTCATCCGGACTTTACCGTCGGCTTCGGGATCGCACCGAAATCCTGCCAAATGGCTTGCGGGCTCATTTGCTAAAGGGCAACATTACCGCCGGTGGGGAGTTTCACCCCGCCTTGAAGATAGTTCTATTATACTCGTGTTACTATGTTTGTCAATAGAGGGTTAAAGTGTGTTATAAAACCCGACGGCGAGAGCATCGCATCGTTCATTTTCAGGATGTCCTGCGTGCCCTTTGACCCACACGAAGGTGACGGTGTGTTTCTTGAGCAAGGGGAGGAGCTGTTCCCACAAATCGACGTTGAGAGCGGGCTTTTTATCCGCTTTGCGCCAGCCGTTGCGTTGCCAACTGTAGACCCAACCTTTGCCGACGGCATCTGCAACATATTTGGAGTCGGTGGTCAGCGTGACCTCGCAGGGTTCTTTGAGCGCGCTCAGTGCCTCAATAACGGCGGTAAGCTCCATGCGATTGTTGGTGGTCTCGACAGCACCGCCGCACAGTTCT
The DNA here is from genome assembly GCA_045596345.1 of Acutalibacteraceae bacterium. GTDB lineage: Bacteria > Bacillota > Clostridia > Oscillospirales > Acutalibacteraceae > UBA5905. Next base: position 2,094 of record JAZOCG010000156.1, on the reverse strand, counting down.
TTCTCTGTGCCCTGATAGCGCAACACTGCGCCCCAACCGCCCTTACCGGGATTGCCTGAGCACGCGCCGTCGGTGAAGATCTCTACCTGTTTCATACCGCACCCCCAAAACATTCTGCGTTCATTTTATCACGAAAAACACTGCTCTGCAATAGGTAAACCGTGAAAAACTGCCTATACTTATTTTGTGCAAGAAATTTTGCAGGAAGGGAAGTGTCTTGACAATGAAAGGATAATAGAGTAATATATATAAGATATATTATGATCGGATATTGGCGTTCTCTATGATATGTGCGGAAAAACGGCAGGTGCGGAGCCTGCCACGGCAATACTTTTCATAGCGTGACAGCCTCACTCTGTGTGAGGCTTCTTTCGGTGTATCAGCCTGTCAATAAAGGAGGAAAACAATGGCAGAACAAAATAAGAAAAAACAACCCCCTATGCGAAACGCGCAAAAGAACAACACACAAAAGAACACATCCAATTTGCCGAAGCAGCGCGGTACCAACCAACCGAAGACGAAAAATGACCGTCCGGTGCAAAAGTCGGCATCCAACAACGCAAAAACAGCGGATAAAAAGCCGCGCAACAACTATCGCCGTCCTCAGAAGCCGCAAAAGCCGGCATTACCGATACACTACACGGTGCTTGGCGGTCTTGACGAGATCGGTAAGAATATGGCGGTTTTCGAATATGGCGACGACGCGTTCATCATCGACTGCGGTATGTCGTTCCCCGATGAGGATCTGCTCGGTGTCGACGTCGTGTTGCCCGATTTTTCGTATGCGGTAAAGATCAAGGACAAGATCCGCGGCATTTTCATCACCCACGGGCACGAGGATCATATCGGCGCATTGCCGTATCTGTTCAAGGAGATGAACATCCCCTTGTATGCAGGCGAGCTGACGGTGGCACTTATCGACTCGAAGCTTAAGGAACACGGTCTCTCAGGCAAGGTCAATCTCAATGTCGTTAAAGCGGGCGGTGTCATCACCGTCAGTAAGGATATTTCGGTTGAGTTTGTCGCTGTCAACCATTCTATTCCCGATGCGATGGCGTTGGCGATCAAGACGCCGCTCGGCTATGTTGTGCATACGGGTGACTTTAAGATAGACACCACCCCCGTGATGGGACCGATGATCGATCTGGCGCGTTTCGGTCAGCTTGGTAACGAGGGCGTACTCGCCTTGATGGCGGATTCCACCAACGCAGAGCGTCCGGGGTATACCCCGAGTGAGCGGGTTGTGGGTGAGAGCTTCACGCATCTGTTCCGTAAGGCGCAGAATAAGCGTATCATTGTCGCGACCTTCTCCTCCAACCTCCCGCGTATTCAGCAGATTATGACCGCTTCCGCCCAGGATGGGCGCAAGGTCGCGGTGTCGGGGCGCAGTATGATCAACTTCGTGTCCATTGCACAGGAGTTGGGATATCTGCACATCCCCGAAGGTCTGCTCATCGACATAGATGAGATCAATCACTACCCGAAGGATCGTGTGACCCTCATTACCACGGGAAGTCAGGGCGAACCGATGTCGGCACTCAGCCGAATGGCATTTTCCGACCACCGCAAGGTGGAGGTCGGACAGGATGACTATATCATCATTTCGGCGACCCCCATCCCCGGCAACGAGAAGACGGTCGGTAAGGTCATCAATGAGCTGATGAAGCGTGGTTGTGAGGTCGTGTACGAAAAGATGTATGACGTGCACGTATCGGGTCACGCGTGTCAAGAGGAACTCAAAATTATCCACGGCTTGACCAAGCCCAAATTCTTTATTCCCGTCCATGGCGAGCAGAAGCATCTGTATAAGCACGCGGGACTGGCGAAGATGATGGGGATGTCGAGTAAGAACGTGCTGATTACGAGTATCGGCCATACGATTGAACTCACCGCCGACAAAATGGCGGTGGTCGGTACGGTGCAGGCCGGTCGTGTATTGGTGGACGGTCTCGGCGTCGGTGATGTCGGCAGTATCGTTTTGCGTGACCGTAAACACTTGGCAGAGGACGGCATCATTGTCGTAGTTGCGTCGGTCGATGGCGTGACGGGCGATCTGGTGTCGGGTCCCGATGTGGTATCCCGCGGCTTTGTGTA
>JAZOCG010000155.1:0-5049 GCA_045596345.1 Acutalibacteraceae bacterium | reverse complement strand
GGGGGTACCCCCGGACAGGCCACCATCGTGCGGTGGGGGGGGATTCAAAAATAAGCGATATAAAACACCCGACGGGCAAATTAATTGCCCGTCGTCTGTTTGTTTGATTTACGGTTTTTGGCGAATGCACAAGATGTGCTCATCTGTTTCGCCGTACAGCGAGTAATCCCATAATGACATCCCGCTTTCGGCTAGGTGAGGGTTTACCATTTCCTCGGTGGCGTTGCGGTTTTTGAGAAACAGCAATGCGCTGTCGAATTTATCCTCGGCGAAGAACAGCTCTACATAGGTTTCGCCGCTTTTCACGCGATCAGCGATGATGCGTGCGATCTCCTGACGACTGTAGGTATCGATAAACCAGCCGTTTCGCACATAATAGTTGTCATTGGTCGCGGTGCAGTTCACCAAGCCGAGTTGTCCGTCGGCGATACGGTGCGAGGTGCTGATTTGCTTTGTTGTGACATTAAAGTAATTGTGTCGCGGTTGGTCGTCGCTGTCGTTCCAGGTAGCGTCGAGATGATAGTCTTTGCCGTTGATGGTGACGAGGTTCCACATATGCTGTTCGCCGCTTTTTATCGATTCGCCGAAGATCAAGGTGCTGCTGATGTTACACTGTTTTAACAGCAGCTGCATCGCCTTGGCATAGCCTTCGCAGACCGCCTTTCCTTCGACAAGCGCACCGTATGCGGAATAGGCGTTGGGCGCATCGGCAAATCCCGTAGATGCCGCCGCCTTGTCATAGGTACACCCGCTGATCAGTTGATCGTGGAGATACAACTCCGTCACAAAGTCGTCTTGCGTTTGCGGTTTGTCGCGCAGGATGGTTTCGGTTGCATTCGCCAGCCGTTCTTTCGCTGTATTTCGGGTTTCGGCATCCATTGTGTAGGTGAGGACGAGCTTATTGTATTTGGCAACGCCACCCTGTTCGTATCCCTCTAAACCGTACGCGTTATTCAGATAGAAAAAGTGCGGATTATCGCAAACAAAAGCATTATACAGCGTTTTGGATTCTTCCGCGTTTTTAAGACCGTGCGGAAGTGTGATGGTGATGCCGTTGGACGATTTCTTGGTTTCGCCCTCTGCTGATAGAGATACGGTGTTGTCCTTGTCAAAATTGTCTGTTAATGCGGTGTACAGTGTTCCATAGCATTGTTGCAGATCATTATCCAATGCGTTGTATAGTCGGTTGTTCTTGAATTCTTGTAGATAGACGTCGGGGTCGGCGACGGGCTCTTGCGGGACGTTGGAAAAGAGTGCGGAAAGCGCACTGCAGCCGCACGTGCTAAAAAGCAGGATAAGAACAAGAATACAAGCGATGAGTTTTCGCGATGCGGTCATAGCATTATCTCCTAGTCATCGATGGGTCTTTCGGGGTGGTGCGTGCGGTGATAGTGCAGTTGCCCAGTGAATTTTGCTGAGCAAGATAGGTGAGGCTTGTGTGGTAATCGTTAAAATCGCCGATACGCAGGCTTGTTTGCGCGATGTTCGCGAGATACGAAAAATCGGAAGTCAGATGGCGATTCTCGAGCATATACTGGCGGAGCATCGCCGCGATCACCTCTGCGCCGATACCATCGTCTGCACGGGTGAGCAGAGCGGTGGCTTGGACAGCGGTGAGCGTATGCTCACCCGCGTCGAAATTAAGCGGATCCTCGCCCTCTTGCGCGTTGACCGTGATGGGGTTATCGAAGGTCATTGTCACCCCGTTTTCGAAGCGCGCAAACCACCGTTCGGCATTGGTGGCGGTGACTGCCGCATAATGCTTCAAGGGAATGTTCATCTTGTTCGCCAACAGGCCGACAACCTTCGCTGCGCCGAATTTTCGGTACAGCGGCGTCAGTGTCAGGATGTCCTCATTTGCGAAATTCTCTTCAACGGTGGTGACGTGAATGGCGTTATTTGCGGGATCGGAATGCAGGTGAATAAAGCGCACGGTTTCCTCGCTGTCAACAATGACCAGAAGGTGCCCTTCGTCTTGCTCGGTGTATACAGGTACACTGATGTCGGAGGAGTCGTTGCTCGAGGAAGTGCTGTTTTCCTGCATTTCCATCGCGTTATGGCGGATCTTCATCCAGCAGAGCACGATAGCTAACACCAGAAGCAACGCTGCAAAAGCGAGGACATATTGCGTTTTTTTACTCGGCAGACGAAAGCGTCGTTTGTAAAATTCCAATGCCATACAGCGTTACTCCTTTCATTCAGATAATTTCTTCGCCGATGAGGGCTTCGCCATCGGCGGCGGTAATACGCACGGTCAGCAATTCACCGCTGTTGTGCAAAGTGGGTACACGCACAGTGAGATAGGTATCGGTCAGCCCGTCTACCGTCCCGTCGGGATACGCCGTTTCAAGCAAGACCGGCACAGTCCGACCAATATAGGTAAGTGCATATGCCTCGGCATTACGGCGGCAGGTTTGCGCCATACGGCGGCTGCGCTCGTTTTTGACAGCGTTTGACAGCTGTCCCGACAGCTTGTCTGCAACCGTTCCCGCGCGGCGGGAATACGCGAACACGTGTACGCGGGAAAAGCCGATACTGTCGACAAAGGAAAGTGACGTGGCAAACTCTTCGTCGGTCTCGCCCGGAAACCCGACCATCACGTCGGTGGTCAGCGCGCAGTCGGGGAAGAGCCGGCGCAATTTGTCGCATAATGCCCGAAATTCGGTTGTGGTATAATGACGGTTCATTCGCTTGAGCGTGGCATCACAGCCACTTTGCAGAGCGACGTGGAATTGCGGGCACAGCTTCGGCTGTGCGGCGAGTCGCGTGAGAATATCGTCGCTCATAAAATCGGGTTCAAGTGAGCCGAGACGCACACGCAGGATCCCCTCGACCGCGCAGGCGGCATCCACTGCATCCGCGATGGTTCTGCCGTTATCCTGCCCGTAGGCGGTGAGGTTGATGCCGACAAGCACCACTTCTTTGTACCCTTTTTCTGCCAGGGTTTCCAGTTCGCGGCGAATATCCTCCGGCTCACGGGAACGTACTCGTCCGCGGGCGTAGGGGATGATGCAGTAGGAACAAAAGCGATTACAACCGTCTTGTATTTTAACAAAAGCGCGGGTGTGCTCAGTGAAGGTGTCGATGGCGAGCGGTTCGATCTCCTTGCCGTGAGGCGGGATATCGACGATGCGTTGACGGGTCGACAAAAAAGCCCCCAGGTGCGTAGGCAGTGAACGGCGCGCGGCGTTGCCGAGCACGATGTCCGCCTCGCAGAAATTTTCCGCAATCTGCGGGAACGCTTGCGGCATACACCCTGTGAGCACAATGACCGCGTTTGGGTTATCCCGACGGCATCGCCGCAACAGTTGGCGCAGTTTGCGGTCGCTCTCGCCCGTGACGGTGCAGGAGTTGATGACGATCACATCCGCGTTGTCCGCAGAGCACTCGTCGGTCGTGTCGAAGCCCGTTTCGCGAAGCATTCGCCGCATCGCTTCGGTTTCATATTGATTCACTTTGCAGCCGAGTGTGTGAAAAACGATGTTCATAGAAGCCCTCGTAAAAATAGTATCGATTTATTGTATCGTATATTGCGATAAAATGCAAGCAAGACACGAAAATCGTGAAAATTTGCCAGAAAACAGAGTTGTATTTTATTTTTATATCTGTTATACTGTAATCTGTTCAAATCTGTCTTGTAAAGGAGACATCGTATGGCATATTCATTTTTCGCGATGCTGTCGCGTATGAAAAATATCCGGCGTTGGGCGTTGATGCGCAACACCCGTCCGGAAAATATCTGCGAGCATTCCCACGAAGTCGCGGTGATTGCTCACGCGCTTGCGTTGCTCACAAACCGTCATTACGGCGGCAATGTGGACGCCAAAAAGTGCGTGATGCTCGCGGTCTACCACGACGTTCCCGAGATCCTGACGGGGGATATGCCCACACCTGTGAAATATTATAATCCCGCGATTCGGGAGGCGTATCGGCAGGTGGAGCAGTCCGCTTGTGACAAGCTCATTGAGATGCTTCCCGCTGATTTGCGTGAGGAATATGATGTGCTTATCCGTCCGCAGGATACAGATACGGAGGAAATGCGTCTGGTAAAAGCGGCAGATAAATTATCGGCACTCATTAAGTGTATTGAAGAGACCTCGCAGGGTAACCGTGAATTTATCAGTGCCCGCCGTGCGACGGAAGAGGCGATCCGACAGATGGCTATCCCCGCCGCAAACGAATTCCTCGAGCAGTATATTCCGGCGTACGAGCTGACGTTGGATGACCAATAAGGAGTTATCTCTATGCGCATCACCCGTTCTTATCGTGCAACGCTGATCGCTTGCTTTCTCGGCTACGTGACGCAGGCAATCGCGATTAACTTCTTGCCGTTACTCTTTGCAACGTTTCAGCGGGAATTTGCCGTGACACTCGAAAGGCTTGGTTTGCTGGTAACGGTCAGTTTCCTCGTCCAGATGGCGGTTGACCTGACGGCGTCCCGTTTTGGGGATAAGCTGGGCTACCGAGCGGGCAGTATCGCCGCACAAGCGGCTGCGGTGCTGGGACTCGTGTCGCTGAGCGTGTTGCCGTATTGCTTACCTGATCCGTATGTTGGTCTGATGATCGGGACGGTGCTTATGGCACTTGGCGGCGGTTTGGTTGAGGTGCTCATCAGTCCGATCGTTGACGCGTTTCCCGGTGAAACAAAGCCGGGGATCATGAGCCTGCTGCATTCCTTTTTCAGTTGGGGCTTTTTAGCGGTTGTGCTGCTGTCAACGGTGTATTTTACCGTGTGCGGTATTGACAGTTGGCGGTGGTTGCCGCTGTTGTGGGCGATCCCGCCGCTTGTGACGGGGGTGCTGTTTTGCTTGGTGCCGTTACCCGCGCCGAAGATGGAAGAGGGCGGTAACAAAACCGTGCTTCGTCATCTGTTCTCTGCGCCGTCGTTTTGGCTGATGATGCTGCTGATGTTGTGCGCCGGCTCAGCGGAGATCGCGGCGAGTCAATGGGCATCGTTATTCGCCGAGGTCGGTCTCGGCGTGCCGAAGGTAATGGGTGATATGATCGGTCCTTGTGGATTTGCGTTGTTAATGGGGCTGTCGCGTGTGT
>JAZOCG010000154.1:0-2652 GCA_045596345.1 Acutalibacteraceae bacterium | reverse complement strand
CCTTGTTGAGGTAGTCAACGTATTCCTCGGTGCGCTCGATCTCACCCATTCTGGACTCGTCCATTGCCAGGATGGCGTCAAAGCAGTGCCCGACGTTCTCCTTGACCATACCCGCCATACGCTCCAGTTCAAGGCGCACGTCGTGCGCGACGATGGCAGCGGTACCGACGTGGTATTCCTGTTGATGGGAATTGATGGGCTTGACATAGAGGAGTTTTGGAACATCTTCTTCCTCGGAGATGTGCTCAGGCAGGATGATGGTGGCGAGCTTCGCCAGCAGACCACCGAAGGGCAGCAGCAGGAGGGTGGTGGCGATGTTGAAGAAGGTGTGCATATTGGCGATCTGGGCAGATACGTCGCCGGGGGTGAAGTTCTCGATGAGGGTGATAAAAGAGGGAACGAGCAACACGAGCGTGGTAAACACCGTCGTACCGATGATATTAAACAGCAAGTGGATAATGGTGGTGCGCTTGGCACTGCGGCTGGTGCCGATGGAGGCGAGCACCGCGGTGATGCAGGTGCCGATGTTTTGACCGAACAGCACGAACACCGCGCCGCTGAGCCCGATAAGCCCTTCTGCCGCCAACGCTTGCAGGATACCGATCGAGGCGGAGGAGGACTGAATGACGGCGGTGAACAGCGCACCGACGAGAATACCGAGCACGGGGTTACTGAACTGCGTCATCAGGTTAACGAATTCGGGTACCTCGCGCAGAGGGGACATAGCGGTGCTCATCATCTCCATACCGATGAACAGAATACCGAAGCCGCCGATGATCGCACCGTAGTTGTGCAACACGGGTTTCTTGAGAAATACGATAAACGCCACGCCGATAAAGGCGATCACGGGGGCAATCAGATCCACATCCAGTGTGATGAGCTGGGCGGTGATGGTGGTGCCGATGTTCGCACCCATAATGATCCACACCGCTTGTTTGAGTTTCATCATACCGGAGTTGACGAAGCCGACCACCATCACGGTGGTAGCGGAGGAGGACTGGATAACAGCGGTGATCGCCGCGCCGACAAGTACACCGAGGAAACGATTCGAGGTCAGTTTTTCGAGGATCTGTTTCATACGGTTGCCTGCCGCGGCCTCCAGTCCCGAGGACATCATCTGCATACCGTACAAAAACAGTGCGAGACCGCCCAAAAGGGCGACGTAGTTTGCGATAGTCATAGCGTCTTTTCTTCCTTTCCTTACTCTTCATTCTTACTATCGTATGTGCGGTATATAATAATAGGCATCAAAGGCCTTTGTTGTTCAAAATTTAACGATCTCGTATCAAGGAAAATTGTAGCATAGCTGCTGAATAATGGCAAGTAGAAAACGCGGGGTTATTATGCACAATTTTTGTATAAAAAACCACCGAAAGAGAGAAAATCCTCTTTCGGTGGATAAATTTCGTATAATTTTACAATAACGGGATGTTATGTTCGAGGCACTCGCGGATCATATCCTCAGGCCAGACCGATACCTGTACCTCGCCGACGTGTGCCTTCTGCAGCATCAGCATACACAGGCGAGATTGCCCGATGCCGCCGCCGATGGTCAGCGGCAGAGAGCCGTCGGCAACCCCTCGGTGATACGGGAAACGCATCCGCTCGGTGGCGTTTGCCGCCTTGAGCTGACGCGCGAGCGCGTCGGCATCGACGCGGATACCCATAGAACTGATCTCCAGCGCGTGACCGAGCGTATCGTTCCACAACAGCAGGTCGCCGTTGAGTGTCCAATCATCGTAGTCGGGCGCACGGCTGTCGTGCGGCTTGCCGTCGGCGAGCGGGTCGCCGATCTGCATCAGGAACACCGTGCCGTATTCACGGGTGATGGCGTCCTCACGCTCTTTTCCGCTGAGATGAGGATAGCGGTCGGCAAGCTCTTGCGCGGTGATGAAATACACCTCATCGCGGATGTTCGCCGTAAGCGCGGGGTATTTCACTTGCAACAGGCGGTTGGTCTCGGCGATCGCCCCCACGATACGGCGCACTGTGTCCTTGAGATAGTCGGTGGTGCGCTGATCGGCGGTGATGATCGCCTCCCAGTCCCATTGGTCAACGAAGATGGAATGGGTGTTGTCCATATCGTCGTCACGGCGGATGGCGTTCATATCGGTATAGATGCCCTCGCCCGCTTTAAAGCCGTAGCGTTCCAGCGCGACGCGCTTCCATTTGGCGAGCGACTGCACCACTTCGGCGTGCGCCTCGTCCATATTTTTGATGGTGAAGTCCACCTTGCGCTCGACGCCGCTAAGATCGTCGTTGATGCCCGATGCGCCGGTCACCAGCACGGGGGCGGTCACTCGCTCGAGATGCAACGCCTGCGCGAGCAATACCTGAAAGGTATCTTTAACAATTTTGATGGCACGCTGTGTCTGGCGAAGATCCAGCTTCGGATCATAGTTCGGGACAAATTGACATTGTCGCATATAGGTCACTCCTAAATAAGGATAGGGAAATTGCTTAGCGGATGCCGCCGACGGTGCGGGGGAAGAGCTGCACGTCGCGGATGTTCGCCACACCCGTCACGTACATAATGATGCGCTCAAATCCGAGACCGAAGCCGGAATGGGGCACCGAGCCGAAGCGGCGAAGATCAAGGTAATCGGCGTAGTCGTCGAGGTTCATTCCGCGTGCGTTCATCGCATCGAGCAG
>JAZOCG010000153.1:0-3546 GCA_045596345.1 Acutalibacteraceae bacterium | reverse complement strand
TGCCCGAAAGTCCGCACTGTTAAAGGCTTTTCGGGACTTTTGCTTTTTCACGGTTATAACCGCTAGGCACGCTCCCAAAACTAGCGCGCTACCAACTACGCCACACCTCGGTTTTCAACACGGCAGAATTCTACCACAAATCCAAAGACAAGTCAAGGCGAAAACCGCATGTTTTCGTCGTCATGAGCGGCGCGCTACTCCCCGCTCTCGCGCAGCAGCGTCGTAAGCTCCTGCTCCGTTACCGTGGCGTTGAGCACGTCGAGCAAGCGGTTTGCCGACAGGTTTTGCGGCAATTTAAGCGCATCGAGCAACGCGCGGCGGCGGTTTGCGCTATCTGCGCGCCCGCTTAATCCCAACTCGTATAAATCACTCTTTGTCAAATGCATCTTATCCGCCGCCGAAACCACGGTATCGGCAGCCTCATCCTCAAACGTCGCGCCCGCACGCGTCAGCGCGTCGAGCACCACAGCGTTATCTACGCCCTCTACACCGAGTAGACCTTCTTTGCTCGGCGCAGATTTGCGCCGTTCCTTGCCCGCGATGGGCGGGATATATGCGTGGCGTATCTGTTCGGCGGGGATCGTGCCAATCAAATGATTGCGTATCAGCATCCCCGCGCTGTCGCTGTCGGTGAGCACGATCAAGCCCCGCTGAGCCGCCAGACGGCGTAACAGTTCCAGCCGCGCCTCGTCGCGAAAAATACCAAACCCCTCGGTCGGCACAACAATGGCATCCACGACGGAACGCACACGGATCTCGTCGTATTTTCCCTCGACCACGATGGCTTGGCGCACCCGTTTCACCGAATTCACTCCCTCTGCTGTGCACGCGCGATCAGGCGGGAGACCGTCTGTTCGAGCAACGTGCGCGCATCCTTACTGCTGAATTTCATATCGTTATCCGCCTGCGCCAAAATCTCAAGCGACCCGCGCAGCATCCCGATGCTCATCCGTCGCGCGTCCCGTGCAGCGTTACGCAGACGAAATTCCTTGCCTTTATACGATTTAATATCCGCGGCAAGCGTCTGCGCGGGAACTCCGCCGATATCGGCGATCTTGGCGCGATACACATCCGCGTACGCATTGGACAGGACCGCGAGGATCGCGACAGGCTCCTCACGTTGCACAAACAACTGATGCAACAGCTCATACGCCTGCTTGGCGTGCCCTTGCAGAATCGCCTTGGACAGGTCAAATACCCGTGCCTCCAAATTCTTCGTGCCCATCTGCTCAATCATCGTGCGGGTGATCGCCCCGCCATCGGCGAGGGCAGCGAGCTTATCCAGTTCACACAGCAACAAATTCAGGTCATTGCCCGCCTGCTCGACCATCAGCCGCGCATCCTCCGCCGCCAACACGCAGCCGCGGCGTTTGGCACCGCTGACCAACAGTTTCACCGTGTCGCCAACGGTCTTGCGGGCAAAATCCACCACACAGCCATCCGCTTCTACTGCGGCAAATACTGTCGACCAACCCTTTTTCTTATCCGGTTGTACCGTCATCTGCCAGAAAATCAGCACACAGGTATCCGGCTTCTGCCGCAGCATCTCCACCAACCGCTCCGCATGGGCGGCAAGATCCATATCCCGCACCATCACGCATGTGCGCTCTGCCATCAGCGGCAGAGCTTCCACCGCTTCCTCCAGCTGTTCGACGGTCACCGACTGACCGTCAAAGCGGTGCATATTAAACGCATCGTCGGGGTCGCCAACCGCCTGTTTGGCGATCAAGCGCGCATACTGCTCGACGAGATAGCTCTCCTCGCCGTACAGCACGTACGCCGAGCAAAGCCCATCCTTTAATGCGGTCTTCAGTTGTGCTTCGCTCATTATCGCCATCGTTTGACACTCCATTCTCCGCCACGGGTGGTTAAGTACATCGTTTCGTTCTCATCGGTGGCATACAGCTCCGGTGTGATCGCGAGCGTCGCGCCGCGACAGGACAGCTGCCAAGTGCCTTGCTCATCCACCGATAAAGATGTATCCGTCCACAACTTGATTTCGCTATTCTTTTGGATCGTTGATGCGGTCAATGCCAACCCTTTCGTGAAGGCTGCGCCCTCGCCGACGTAAATACGCCTCACCGCCACCTGCCGCAACAGATCGGTCAAGTATGCCGCATCGGCGGTTTCTCCGTCGCCGATCATTACAAAATCCAATTCTCCATCACAGGCGCGTACAAACGTATCGTTTACATAAATTCCCGCAACATCCTGCACGAGTAAGCCGTATCGCCCATCCTGTTCGACCAGCAACACCGCGCTGTCCGCGTGTGTCGATACAGCGACCACCGTCGTACCACGGTGAAGCATCCGATCGGCACCGCAAGCGAGCACCAGAAACGCCGCGATTACGGCTGTCATACGCCGCAGCATCCCACGCTTCGCTTTATATATACATAGTATACCCAATACACAGCCGCCTGTCAAATACAGAATCGTCCACACACGGTCGGTCTCAACGGTCGCAACAGGCAATCCGCCGATGATATGTGCCACTGCAAGCAACCACCGTGCGATCCACCCCGCGAGGTACAACACACCATTCGCCAAAAACGCGAGCGGCGGCAACAGTGCGAGCAATGCGCCGACCCAACCAAATATCAGTGCGACACCGGCAGACGCGACCGCTAACAGGTTTGCAAGCGGTGACACCACCGACACCTCGCCGAAACAATACCCGAGCAGAGGCAATATCGGCAAGGACGCGGCGAGCGTTACCGACAAACCGCTTGCAAGCGGTTTCCACACACGGCAGGCACAAAGTCGTGCCTCCAACGGGCGTGCCAGACATAGCACGCCGCCTGCCGCACCAAACGATAACTGCAAGCCGACGTCGAGTAAACTATACGGATTTGCCGCAAGCAATATCATCAGCGCAAGACCCATCGAATTGAGTCCGTCGGCACGGCGAGTAAACAGTTGTCCACCGAGCATCGTCAGACACATCACACCCGCGCGCACCACCGACGGCGTAAAGCCGATTATCGCCATAAACAACCCGACCGACGCCATCGTCAAAGCGGCAGCAAGCCGCCGATCGGGTAACAGCCACCATAACAGACCGAACACGCCCGTCGAAATAATCGACAGATGCAGACCCGATACCACCAATATATGTGGCAAGCCCGCACGGCGAAAAGCCGTCATCGCAGAGTCGGATATGTCGCTCTTTTCGCCGAGGCAGATGCCTGCGAGCAACGCCCCTTCTTCCCCGCTCAGACGCTCGCGGATATTGCCGAGCACCCGTTCACGCAACGAAGAAAGTACCGTCCGCCAAGACGGGGCTGGCGATACTATCGTCATCGCCTGCTCCGCATAGCCGATCGGATACGCCTGCAAAAACACCCCATCCGCCCGGTATCGCCGTTGGGTGGGATAGAGTTCCTTTAACTCCACCTGCGCTGCCACCGTTTCATCACGTTTCGGCATCACCTGTTCATTGCAATACAACAGTACACGGTCGCCGCGGGACAGCTTGTACGCATCGAGCACCTCGACGGTGACCATATGCCCCGATGCGGGTAATTCTACCACGCGAGCGGTGAT
>JAZOCG010000152.1:0-3129 GCA_045596345.1 Acutalibacteraceae bacterium | reverse complement strand
GCCTCGGTCATTCATACGAATGACCTAGGCGATCTTTATGTAAAATTAGCGAGCAGCGAGGACGTCCTTTTCGTAGGCGACCACGGGAGTGATGTAGTCGGCTTCGACGTTCTCGCGACGGAGATATTCCGCCCAGACATCGCCGAAGGGCATCGTCTTGAGATCCTCCTGCATCACCATCAGCTTGGTGGTGTTGTGAGCATCCTGCAGAGCCTTCATTTCGGCGTGGGGCTGCAGCAAGGCATTGAGCAGAGCCTTCTGCACACTGCGGACACCGGTGATCCAAGCGGAGATGCGGTTGATCGACGCATCGAAATAGTCGGTCGCGATGAACACGCGATCCAGCGCATCGTGCGCGACGATCTCTTTCATGATCTCCTTGGTCTCGTCGTCAAACAGCACCACGTGGTCGGAGTCCCAACGCACGCCACGGGTGACGTGCAGAGCGAGCTTGTCGCTGAACAGCAACAGTGCACCGATCTTGTCGGACACGACCCCGGTGGGATGGTAGTGACCGTTATCCATCAAGGGAGTCAGGTTATTCTTCGCGGAATAAGAGAGGGTGAACTCGGCAGAGCCGACGGTGTAGCTCTCCATACCGATACCGAACACCTTCGACTCGAGGGTGACGAACACTTTGCTCTTGTCATAGGGAGTAGAGAGGATCTGATCCAGCGAATCCTTGAAACGCGCGCGGGGACCCATACGGTCGGCGGGAATATCCTTGTAGCCGTCGGGGATCCAGATGTTCATCACGCAGGGCACGCCGGTCTCCTCGGCGAAATATTCCGCAATCTTGAGGCAACGTTTGCCGTGCTCGATCCAGAATGCACGCACCTCATCGTCGGGAGAGGATAGGGTGAGGTTGTTCTTCACCATCGGATGAGAGAAGTAGGTGGGGTTAAAATCCAGACCCATACCACGCTCTTTAGCAAATTCCACCCACTTGGCGAAATGCTTGGGTTCGAGCTTGTCGCGGTCAACGAACTCGTCCATAATGGCGTAGTTGGCGTGGATGTTGAGCTTTTTCTTGCCGGGCATCAGCGAGAACGCCTTGTCGATGTCCGCCATCAACTGCTCGGGACCGGTCGCTTTGCCGGGATAGTTGCCGGTGGTCTGAATGCCGCCGGACAGTGCCTGACCGCTCTCAAAACCGATAACGTCGTCGCCCTGCCAGCAGTGGATGGACACGGGGACGTTCTTAATGGTGTCCAGCACCGCGTCGGTGTCGATGCCGATGGCGGCATACATCTTTTTCGCTTCTTCGTAACGAGACATAGTATTTCCTCCTGCTATGGTAGATTTTTACTGATTATAACTATTATAATCTATTCGTGCCTTTTCGTCAATAGAAAAAGCACCCGATCACGGGTGCTTTTTAAAAGGCTTGTGTGAATTTTTGGCAGGACCATCGAGAACTTGTCCGTCGGTATCATACCGCGAGCCGTGGCAAGGGCAGTCCCAACTCCGCTCGCGGCGATTATAGTGCAGACCGCACCCGAGATGCGTACAGCGATGCAGGGTAGGGGTGAGCATGCCGACAGCAGAGGACCCGATATTCGACAGCAGAGGCAACAGAGCGGGCGAGCGATTGGGAGAGAAGATATCGGCAGCGGGATTGGGGCGTTCCAAAACAAGGTCGGTGAGCAGAGTGGCGGCAACCATCGCGGAAGTCATTCCCCATTTGTTAAACCCACTTGCAACATACAGATGCGGCAGTCCCGCAGCATATTGCCCGATATAAGGAACGCCGTCGAGTGACATACAGTCCTGCGCTGCCCACCGATACACTGTCTCGGCGGCGGGATAGTGCTTTGCGGCGAAGCGTTCAAGCGGGTCGAAACCGCCGCAGGGTTTACCTGTGCGTTTTCCGCCACCGCCGAGCAACAAGTATTCTCCGTGCGTACGAAAGGATAGTCCGTCATCCTGCTCGTCCATATACATACCTGTCGGCAACGGCGCATTTTTCAGCGCGAGGACGTAGGAGCGGCTTTGATGTAAACGCATCCAATACAGTCCCCGCGTATTGAGAAAGGGGAAGTGTGTGGCGATGATGATCTTATCCGCCGTTACCTTTCCGCGCGGCGTGTAGGCGGTGCGCCCTTCAAGCTTCAGCACGGGCGTTTGCTCGCAGATGGGCAGGCCTTTCACAAGCCCCGCCAGAAACTTCAGCGGATGAAAACTTGCCTGTTCGGCGAATTGTACCGCACCTTTCGTTGGGAAAGGGAGCGGCAGATTTTCTGCGAGTGAGGCGGGACGCCCGATCTTGTCAAGGGCTTCCAGTTCGCTGTCAATGATCCATTCCGAGCGGCGTGAATAGATCAGGTTATCGGTGGTGACAAAGTCGCACGGAACGGTCGTCGCCAATCGGCGGTATTCCTCAATGGCGGCGGTGTTGGCATCATAATACCCGCGAGCATAGTCTGCACCGTGGCGCATGAGCAGCTTGCGATAGCATAGCCCGTGCTGGGCGGTGATCTTGGCGGTGGTGCCGTGGGTCGTGCCGCCGCCGACACGGTCTGCTTCCAGCAGCAAACAGTCCACGCCCTGCTGCTTGAGCCGATGTGCGCATAATATGCCTGCCATTCCGCCACCGATAATGAGCACATCGGCGTATTGATCGCCGCTCAATGGTGTAAAGTTTTGTATCTTTACACCGTCGTTCCATAGTGAATCCATCGTGTTTCTCCTTGTCACACCGTTAGTTTCTCTCGTAGGGCGAGTAGTAGGGCGCGCTCTCGGCGCGACACCTGCACTTGCGTCATGCCGAGCTGTTCGGCGGTTGTCTGCTGCGTATGCCGTGCAACATACCGCAGTTCAATGAGCTGTCGGTCACGCGGCTCTAATTGCGCGAGCAACTGTTGCAGTGCCAGACGGTTAGTGATCTGCTCTTCCGGCGACGCGATGGGTAGGTCGATCTGCTCGGCATCGTCCCCCTCACTCGCACGGGTGAGGGATAAGGGTGGCAACGCCGCGGTGATCGCTTGCGCCGCTTCAGCGGGTTCGATCCCCAATGCGTCGGCGAGCTCTTGCACGGTTGGCTCGCGCCCAAGTTCGACGCAGAGCCGTTCCCGCTCACGGGTGGCACGCAGAGAGAGCTCCTTGAGCGGGCGACTGATCTTGACCGCG
>JAZOCG010000151.1:0-3775 GCA_045596345.1 Acutalibacteraceae bacterium | reverse complement strand
CTATTCGCCTTTTCCCACCCCCACGGTTTTCTAAACAACCCCCCCGCCGAAGACGTGTCTTCGGAGTGGGGGTTGTTTTTGTGGACTTATTTGCGTACAAACAAGATACCGAGGGTGTTGGGACCGCAGTGAGCGGAGATGGTGCAGCCCGCGCGGGTGATGAGGATCTCATCAAACGTCTGATACTGCTCGACACAGCTCTTCACCAGATCGATGCGCTCCTGCGAGATGCCCGAATGGGTGATGAAGATGCGGGTGGTGTCGATGTCGGTGCGATCCTTCAGACGGTCGGCAACGTACTCGGCAAGTGCCTTTTCCAATGCACCGCGGTATTTCTTGCCGACAGCCATCTTGGAGTCCTCGTTATCGACCTCGATGCAGGGCTTGAGCTTAAGCATATTGGCACCCAGTGCCGCGATGGTCGAGCAGCGACCACCCTTGTGCAAAAACTCGAGGGTATCCAGCACAAAACTCGCCTCAACCTTTTTGGTCAGCGCGTTGACCTCCTCGACGATCTGCTCGATCGGCAGACCCGCGGCAATGCGCTCGGCGGCGGCGATGACCACCAGACCCATACCGGTCGAGAGGTTACCGCTGTTGATGACGTACATACCGGGGGTCTCCTCCGCTGCAAGGCGGGCACTGTTATAGGTCGTGGAGATACCCGAACCAAGCGAAATAAACAACACATCATTCCCCGCCTCGATGAAGGGGGCAACAAAATCCTTATATTCTTCCATATTGGTCGCCGAGGTCGTGGGAAGCATCTTCTTCTCGCGATATACCGCATAGATATCATCAGGCGTGATGTCTACGCCGTCGGCGTACATCTCGTCACCGAGGTGAACGTGCATCGGAGAGATCTTCACATGATAGCGTTCAACAAGCTCCGCTCCAAGGTCACAGGTGCTGTCCGCACAAAGAACGATGGGTTTAGCCATACTCTATTTTCCTTTCTTATCGCCGGATGCGATGGAGTTATTATACCACAAATCGAGCACACGCGCAAGTTTTAGTTTTGTTTTTCATAATGGTTACAAATCTGTCACCCTTTTTTGCCGAAAATCCCTTGTTTTTGACAAAATTCGTGATACAATAAAAGTATACTATTTTTGGAGAGAAGTGACCGACATGTCCGACGCGTTAACCGCCGTTATTGACCGCGATGATCAAGTGAATATTCCCCAACCCCGCAAGTCAAGACGCGTATGGTTGATTATTCTCGCCTCTTTCGCGGCTCTGGCGTTGACGGTGTCCGCGACATTCGCAGTCCATTTCTACCTCACCCTGCAGGAGCAACGACGCTTGTCCGCCAACCAGGCCGAACAACTCGCCTCGCTTGAACAAACACTCAGCGCACAGTCCGAACAGCTCCCATCCCAGCAGGCACAGCTCTCGGAACAAGAAAGTGCGCTTTCCTCACAGCAGAGCGTCATTGACGAACAGCAGAGCACCATCGCGGAACAGCAGAACACCATTAAGGAGCAGAAGGAAACCATCAGTGCCCTTTCACCGAAAGAGGTAGTCAAAGGGGTTGCCTCCTATCCCGACATCGACGTCACGGAGTTAAAAGGCAAAAAGCTGGTCGCACTGACCTTCGACGACGGTCCGAGCCAATATACGGCTAAGCTGCTCGACGCACTCAAGCAGCATAACGCCAAAGCGACCTTCTTCATCGTCGGCTCACGGCTCGGCGGTGACAGCAGCAACGCGCTTATCCAGCGTATGGACGCTGAAGGGCACGTTGTCGGCAACCACTCCCAAAACCATAAAAATCTCAAGTTTCTGTCCTCAAAAGGGATTGCCAACGAGATGTTCGCCGCCTCCACGCGCATCAAAAATCTCATAGGGCATTATCCCATTGTGATGCGCTGTCCGGGCGGAAATTATAATAATACCGTACTTTCGTATGCCAAGAGCATCCATACGCCGATCATTCAATGGAGCCTGGATACGGTCGACTGGCGTGACCGCAATAAAAACACCGTCATCAACCGTGTCAAAGACGGTGTGACGGACGGGTCCATCGTGCTGATGCACGACCTCTACTCTACCACGGTAGATGCCTGCGTTGAGCTCATTCCGTATCTGCAGGAGCAAGGCTACACGCTGGTCACCGTCCCTGAACTTCTTGCCGCAAAACAAGGGCAGATCCAATTCGATAAAGTATATTATAAAGGATAATGTACATAACAATGAACACACGCCCTTTTCAAAAAGGAGGGAAATGTATGGAAAAGGTTTACCGTTCGGTCGAGCAGCTTATCGGCAACACGCCGCTGCTTGCCCTGCATAATCTGAAAAAGAAACAAGCTCTGCACGGCAATTTATTCGCGAAGCTGGAGTTCTTCAACCCCGGCGGCTCGGTCAAAGACCGCGTCGCTAAGGCGATGCTCGACGAAGCGGAAAAAGCGGGCGTACTCGTTCCCGATTCGGTCATCATCGAGCCGACGTCGGGCAACACCGGCATCGGGCTGGCACTGGTCGCCGCCGTACGCGGCTACCGTGTCATCATCGTGATGCCCAACACGATGTCGGTCGAGCGGCAGATGCTGATGAAGGCGTACGGTGCCGAGCTGGTGCTCACCGACGGTGCGAAAGGTATGGCGGGTGCCATCCAAGAGGCGATCCGCCTCGCCGCCGAAACACCGCACAGCTTTATCCCTGACCAATTTGCCAACCCCGCCAACCCCAAAGCGCATTTTGACACCACGGGACCCGAGATCATCGATGCACTTGACGGCAAGGTGGACGTTTTTGTTGCCGGCATCGGCACGGGCGGTACGATCAGCGGCACGGCGCGCTATCTGCGTGACAAAAATCCCGCCGTGCGCGTGGTAGGCGTAGAGCCTGCCGACTCCCCCGTCCTCAGCGGCGGTAAAGCGGGACCGCACGGTCTGCAGGGTATCGGCGCAGGCTTTATCCCCGAAACGTTGGACACCACCGCTTATGATGAGGTTATCACCGACAAGACAGAAGAAGCCTACGCCGCCGCGCGCGCGCTTGCGCGCACCGAGGGCGTGCTCGTCGGCATCTCCTCGGGTGCGGCACTATTCGCCGCCTGTGATTTGGCGGCACGCCCCGAATACGCGGACAAGAACATCGTCGTGCTGTTGCCCGACACGGGTGACCGCTATCTGTCAACCGATTTGTTTAGAGAATAACAGTAGAACGAACACGCGGGTGCTGCGATGCAGCACCCGCGTGTTTTATTTCGCCTGCCGTATAATAGGTCCACAGGCAATCTTTTGTCCCGCGTTGCCTGCGGGCTGGCTTGTGAAATCGTCCACCCCGCCGTGAATGATCACCGTACGTCCCAACACCTCATCGACGGTAAATCGGTCGGTGAGAAACACCGTCATCGCATACCCCTTATTCCCAAACAGCGGCGGCAGATCGCCCGCGTGGGCGGGATGCTCACAGCCCGCGGGATTATAATGCCCGCCGACGTCCGCCAAGGGATCTTCCGCGTTGCCGCGGCAGGCATTCCCCTCATGAATATGAAACCCGAATACCTCGGCAGAGCATTGCCCGTTTTTCACGGGCAACCCCACGACTTCGGCGTGCACCAACACGCCGTACCGCGTCTGATAAAATCGCACCGTACCACCGAGGCGAGGATACGTGCCGCCGCCCCGTATATTCGCCACCGCATCGGGCTGTTGTGCCAGAATATCACACAGGTTATTAAACGGTCTTTGCTGTATGGGCAACTGCCGTGTATGCCTTCTATGTGTCATACCAACCACTCCTTCACCTGCAGTGTATGCACAGC
>JAZOCG010000150.1:0-7423 GCA_045596345.1 Acutalibacteraceae bacterium | reverse complement strand
GACCCGGACGGTGATGTAAAAACAAAAGCCTCCCCTGTGTAAGGGGAGGTGGCACGGCAAAGCCGTGACGGAGGGGTTGTATCCACCTACGGCGGCGTATATACGGACGCTGATCGCGTCCTACAATCCCCCGGTCTGCCCTACGGGCAGCCAGCCCCCTTTACACAAGGGGGCCTTTTTGCTGTTATCCCTCGCTTAACCGCCCGTCCGCCATCGTCAGACGGCGCGGGCACGCCGCACCGATCGCGGGGTCGTGGGTGATGATAACAACGGTGGTACCGCCGTCGTGTAGGTCGTGCAAGAGGGACATAATATCCCTGCCCGCGGCGGAATCAAGGTTGCCTGTCGGCTCGTCGGCGAGCAGCATCGGGGGATTACCCGCGAGTGCGCGGGCGATAGCGACCCGTTGTTGTTGTCCGCCCGACAGTTCACTCGGACGGTGATCCATCCGCTCGCCGAGTCCCACCCGTCGCAGGTTATCCTGTGCCAGACGGCGGCGTTGTTTTTCCGGCATTCCGCGATAGACGAGCGGCAATTCGACGTTTTCGAGTGCGGTGAGTTGGGGAAGCAGATGAAAACTCTGAAAAATAAACCCGACCGTGCGGTTACGCACGGCGGACAGCTGTCCTTCGGACATTGCGTTCACCGCCTGCCCCGCGAGGAGATAACTGCCGCGCGTCGGGGTGTCCAGACAGCCGAGCAGGTTCATCAGCGTGGATTTTCCCGATCCCGACCGCCCGAGAATTGCCGCCATCTCACCCGCCTCGATGGTGAGGTTGACGTTGTCGAGTGCCTTGACTGTCTGGGTGCCTGTGGTGTACCATTTGCAGATGCCGCGCATCTCGATGAGAGGTGCCATACCGTATCACTCCCGATTTTTTGTTAGTATGTGCAAAGTAGGCAAAAAAATCCCGACCGCGCCGTCACGCAGTCGGGATTTTTTTGATAAGCGGATCAGTCGTTGCAATCGGCAAGACAACGCACGAGGCAAGCGGTGGAGGTAACGGTCAACGTGAGGAAGAGCACCAACAGCCCGACGATGATCGCCCCGATCACACTGGTGGCGGCAAAGGTGATGGCGAGCAAAACGACTGCCAGCAGAGCACTGCCGAGAATACCTGCCAGTAAGGCGGTCAACACCGCACATACGCAATCGGGCAAGGATACGCGACGAGCGAGCGCAACGGCAAGCAGAACGACCGCGAGATAGACGAGTGCCACGCCGAGCACCACCCACAAAAACGCGGGAGTGACGGTGATGACGGCGGTGATCTGTAAAAACGCGGCAATGACACCGAGGATGACACCCGCGATGACCGACAGCCCGACGCAGTTGTTCCGAGCGTTGCAGCTGCAACAAAACATAGACATAGCTTGTTCACCTCCTTCTATTCTACAATATGATCAACAGACATAAATGTGTGAAAGAATGTGGACAGGCTGTAAAATTTTATTGCAATTGAAACCAATATAAGGTAAAATAATTGCATAGGATAAGAGGAACGTTGCAGATTAGCTGTACGACCTTGCATACCCTATAAGAAAAAAGGAGGGAAACTCTATGTTTTGTAAACAATGTGGCCATTCGATTGCGGACGGGATGATGTTTTGTCCCGCGTGTGGCACTGCCGTGGAAGCGGCGACGGTCGAGATGACACAGGTGGTGGCTGAAGAGTCTGCTGTCGCTGAGCCGGTCTATCAGCCCGTCGCTGAGCCGGTGTACCAGCCTGTTGCTGAGCCGGTCTACCAGCCTGTTCAGAAGGCGAAGAAGGGCAAAAAAGGCCTTATCGCGACGATTGTAGCTGTAGTGGCGGTTGTGGCACTGGCGGCGGTTGCCATCCTCACCCCGATCAAGAATGTATTTATTGGATTGATGCCTGCCGAGAAGCATATGCAGTATGTCTATGCTAACGCGGCGAAGACTCTCGGCGAGGATGTCGGCGAGGTTTACGGTACGGTGCTGTCAAAGACGGATGCATCGAACGCGACATCCGGTACGTTCGAGCTGCAGCTTGCTTCGACGCTGATGAGCCAGATAGAGTCGATGATCGGCGTTGAGCTCGGCGATCTCAATAAGGTCGCTATCGATTACGCGATCGTGATAGATAAGGATAATGAGTGTGGCTATACGCTGGCGCTCAAGTTGCAGGATAAAGAACTGCTGACGCTCAAGATGTATCTGGACCTTGAGTCCGGAGAGGCTGTCATTGAGGTTCCCGATATTCTCGAGAAGCCGATCAAGGTCGATGCGATCGATCCTGAGGAGCTTACTTCTGTTGACGCCGCTCTGCTCACCAATCTCAATACCGAGTCCCTACTGGATGAGAATTATATCAGCGAATTGATCCCGCGGCTTATCCGTGTGTCGTTCGAGCAGATCACAAATGTGCAGCGTGGTAAAGAAGCCTTTAAAGCGGACTCTGTTGAGCAGACGGCTACTTGTTTTGATGCGTATGTCACGACGCAGACCGTCGCTAAAATGGCGAACGCTGTGATCGAAGAGCTCAAGAATGACGAGGGGCTGAAGGACGCTATCATCGGTTTCTGTGATGATAATGCGAAGCTGCTCGGCGACGTGGAGGGCGACGAGATCTACGATTCCTTTACCGAGGCACTCATGGATGGTCAGGAAGAGCTCATGGATGTTGAGGATGACAAAGAACTGTTCTCCTTCAAGACTTGGGTTGATGGCGCTAACGACATCATCGCGCTGGAGATGACCATGCAAGATGGCGAGATCTTTATCGGCAAGGCGATGGATGGCGAAGAAGTCGGCTATGAGATCAGCGCGACGGATGGCGATACCGAGATGCTGTCCATCGTTGGCGAGGGTACTGAGAAGAAGGATGTTCTCGCTGCCGAGTTTATCGTCGAGGTCGAGGGTGAAGAATATATCAAGCTGGTTGTTGAGGACTATGATCTGAAGAAGGCAGAAGAGGGTTATCTCAACGGCGTGTTCACCCTCATCCCCGGCAAGGCACTCACCGAGATGGAGTCGATGATCGCCAATGCTGCACTCAAAATTACTACGGAGATGTCCGAGAATAATGCAGAGCTGATCGTAGACGTGCAGATGCAGGGTGCTTCTCTTGGCACGATTCGCCTGACGGCAGGTATTGATGAGGCTGCGGATGTAACTGTGCCGAGCGGCACGATCGATGCCGAAGATGTAACCGCGGATATGATCGATATGCAGGCGATTCTCGACAAGCTTGAGGATGCCGGTATCTCCGAAGAAATGATCAATTCGTTGACCGCTATGCTGATGGGTGGCTCTGCCGATAGCAGCGATGACTACAGTGGCGATTATGATGATTACAGCGGCGATTACGATGACGATGATTTCTATGGTTTATATGAGGATGCCCTTTCTTACGACGATTATCTGTAAGAAGAAGGGTGTTCTGATTATACAATAAAAGGGCTGTTGCAGAATGCGTATTGACGTACAAAACGTTTCGAAAAGCTTCGGCAAAAAAAGTGTGCTGAAGGATCTGTCATTTTCTGTGGCATCCGGCCAATGCGTAGGCATACTGGGCGAAAACGGCAGCGGTAAATCCACTCTGTTCGGGGTGCTGACCGGTCTGCGCAAGGGTACCGGTGCGTTTATGTGCGACGGCGTCGATCTGATGAAGGATACCAAAACACGTCATGCAAAGGTGGGCTTTGTACCGCAAAGCCCACCTTTGCTGTCCGAATTAAGCGCGCGGGACAATCTGCGGCTGTGGTATACGAAAGAGGATTTGGCGCGCGCGCTTACGGACGGTAACCTGAAAATGCTCGGTGTGGATGAGTTCGTCCGCTTGCCGGTGAGCAAAATGTCCGGTGGTATGAAAAAACGACTGGCTATCGGCTGCGCGATCGCGCACGAGCCGACGATCCTGCTGCTCGATGAGCCGACTGTCGCGCTTGACCTCGTGTGTAAGGAGGCGATCTACGCCTATCTGCGGGCGTTTCGCGAGCAGGGGGGGATCGTGGTGCTTGCCACGCACGATGTGCACGAGTTGCAGATGTGCGACGCGGTATATGTGCTCAGAGACGGTGCTTTGCACCACTATAAGGGTGAGCGGAACATCGAACGCTTTATCGGGTGTTTAAAAGATGACTGAGTTTATCAAATACCTGCGTGCGCAGGGGCGGCGGATGCTACGCTTGTATCCGGCGATCCTCGCCTTCACGGCGGTGTTGGCGTTGGCACTCGCCACGCTGCTCGTCGGCTTGCTCGGCAACAACGACGCGCAGGAGAGTAAACAGAAGATTCCGATCGGGTTGGTCGGGGATATTTCCGATTCCTATCTGGGCATCGGTGTATTTGCTGTGCAGAATTTTGATACTTCAAAGTATTATCTCGAGTTCATCGAAATGTCGGAGAGTGATGCACAGCAGAAAATGAGCAACGGCGAATTGACGGGGTATATTCGTATTCCGGACGGGTTCGTGCAATCGCTCATTAGCGGAGAAAACAAGAAGATTTGTTATGTTGCCGGCAACAGCCCCGCAACGCTCGGCCCGATTTTGATGGAGGAGATCGCTCTGGTCGTTTCGGATTTGATTATCGAGGCGCAGTGCGGCATCTACGGGTTTATGGATACGGCGGATACGGTAGAGATCGACCGTTCGCAGTATAACGCGCTCGTTGAGGAGATCAACGTTGAGTATATCCGCCAGATCTTCAGCCGCGAGTCCACCTATGAGGTGAATCTTATCGGCGTGAGTGCAGGGCTACCGTTTACGCAGTATTATTTCTGCGCGTTTTTCCTATTGTTACTGATGCTGTGCGGCGTGGTTTGTGTAAACCTGCTGATCAAAACCAATCTCGCCCTTCCGCGGCTACTGTATTGTAGTGGTCACACGTTGACGGGGCAGGTAGCGGCGGAATATCTGCCGTATGCGGGGATGTTGTGGATTAATACACTACTGCTGTTTTTCGGCATGGGTCTTATCCTTCCTGCTTCGGGCTTGGCGTTGCTGCCGGATATGGTTAGCCTTGACGATTGGCTGGGGCTCGGATTGCGTCTGGCGCCCGCGGTGCTACTTATTACGGCGATGCAGGTATTCTTCTATGAGTTGACCTCGACCGTTATCAGCGGTGTACTGTTGCAGGTGCTCTCGACGGTGAGCCTCGCGTATGCGTCCGGCTTCCTCTATCCGTTGTCCAGCCTGCCACAGGTGATGCAGACGATCGCCGGATGGTTGCCGACGGGGGTCGCGTTCGACTATGTTGCAGGCGCGATTACGGGTGATGGCGGGGCGCTGTGGGCGACATTGCTGTACACGCTCGCTTTGCTAGGCGCGACACTGCTTGTGCGTATGTGGAGATTGCGAGGTGCCGCCGATGAGTAAGACGCGTTGGTTGACCTGGTATTATATCCTGCACAAGCGCTTGCTTAAAAAGCCGGGTTTTGCGGTCATCCTATGCGCAATTTTGTTGCTTACGGGGCTGATGACCGCCGCAAGTCGTCAGCAGGCAGGTTTTCTGCACATAGCGGTTGCGGCGCAGGAAACGGATGCCGTCGCTCGGCGAGCGATCACTCGTTTACAGGACGGCAACCGTCTGGTGCAGGTGACGGCCTGCGCAACCCCACAGGAGGCGATCGGGTTGGTGGAGTCCGCCAAGGCGGACACGGCCTGGGTGTTCGAGTCTGATCTGGCCGAGCGCATCGCGCGTGTTGCCGATGGTGAGCAGGAGACGCTTGTGCAGGTGTACGCGGCGGAGGACAGCACCTTTGTGCGCTCATCGCGCGAAATGTTGTACGGCGCGCTGTTCTCCGATCTGGCATATGAGGTGTATGCGCGTTTTGTGCGCGAGGAACTCCCGGGCGGCGCGGACATCTCCGCCGATATTCTGCGGTCGACTTATGCACGTTACGATTATGAGGATAGTGTGATCGAGTTTTCCTATCTCGATCTGACCAACAGCGCGTGTGCGCAGACGGGCTACCTCATCTCGCCGCTACGTGGCTTGCTAGCGATGCTGGCATTGTTTTGCGGTCTTGCGTCGACGATGTATTATAAGAACGATGAAAAAAAGCAGGTGTTTTCCCCGTTATCCGTAGGAAAGCGACTGCTCGTGATGCTTGCAAACAACCTGGCGGCATTGTCCGTTGCGGCGGTGTTCGTGACAGCGGCGTTGCTGATCGGAGGATTGTATACCGACCCTTTACACGAGTCGGTGATGATGGTGCTGTTCGTGCTGATGGCGGCGGGCTTCTGCACGTTGCTTGGCACGCTGTGCCCGTCTAATGCCGTGTTAGGCGCGTTGTTGCCGGCAGTGCTGGTCGCGTCGATCGCGCTGTGCCCTGTGTTCTTCAATGTACGGGCGGTGTATGCACAGCTTTTATTGCCGGGTTACTACTATCTCTATGGCATCAACGACCTGCGTTTTGCGTGGCAGGCGATGGGGTATTGTGCGATGGTTTATCCGCTCGCATATTTGCTTTACTGTAAAGTGATCAACCATCGAGAAACATAAAAAAGGCCGCCCCGGACCGAATGTGTTCGGGGCGGCCTTTTTGCGTAACTTATACAGCGAGAGCCTGTGCGATGTTGAGGATGTGGTCGCCGATACGCTCAAAGTCGGTGAGCATCTCGGAGTAGAGGATACAAGCCTCACCCGAGCAAGCACCTTGTTGCATACGCTCGATCTGGTTGCGGCGGTATTCCTTGGTCATATCGTCCATACGCTGTTCGAGCTTGCCTGTTTCGACGAGCAGATCCGCAGAAGCGTGATCGAGGTGAAGCACTCCCGAGAGTGCCTCGTCGCAGACTTCTTTCATACGGGTGATCTCAGCGGTCGCCTTGTCGGAGAAAGAGATCTGCTTATCCTTGAGCATCTTGACATATTCGCCGATATTGATGGCGTGATCGCCGACGCGCTCGAGGTTGCCCGCGATCTTAAAATAGGCGGTGAGCTGTTCGGAATCCTGTATATTCGAGCCGTAGGAGATGCAGTGGGAGATGTATTTGGAGATCTCCTTGTTGAGGTAGTCAACGTATTCCTCGGTGCGCTCGATCTCATCCATCCTGGACTCGTCCATTGCCAGGATGGCGTCAAAGCAGTGTCCGACGTTCTCCTTGACCATACCCGCCATACGCTCCAGTTCAAGGCGCACGTCGTGCGCGACGATGGCAGCGGTACCGACGTGGTATTCCTGTTGATGGGAATTGATGGGTTTGACATAGAGGAGTTTTGGAACATCTTCTTCCTCGGAGATGTGCTCAGGCAGGATACGGGTGGCGAGCTTCGCCAGCAGACCGCCGACGGGGAGAAGCAGTAGGGTCGTGACAATGTTGAAGAAGGTGTGCATATTGGCGATCTGCGCGGTCACATCGTCGGGGGTGAAGCCTTCGATCAGTGTAATGAAGGATGGGACAAGCAGCACCAGTGTGGTGAACACAGTGGTACCGATGATGTTAAACAGCA
>JAZOCG010000149.1:0-2193 GCA_045596345.1 Acutalibacteraceae bacterium | reverse complement strand
CGTTGGAGCAATCCATCGCCGCCTTGACCTCGTCGGTCAGGGTCATACCGTTCCACACCACGTCGATGGTCTTGCCCTCGAGCTCAAATGCCTTGTTGTTCCACTCGATGAGCTGGAACTTGACCTGGACGCCCAGCTTCTGTGCAAACGCCTTCGCCATATCGGCGTCAAAGCCGATCCAGTCGCCGTTCTCGTCCTTGTAGTCCATCGGCGCGAAGTCGGTGATGCCGACGACCAGCGTGCCCTTTTCCTTGACGTAGTCCAGATCGGTCTTCGCCACAGGGGCGGACGCGTCGGACGAGGTGTTGCCACCGTTACCGCCACAGGCGGCGAGGCAACCGACCATCATCAGGATGGCACAAAACAGAGCCAAAAACTTTTTCATACGAAACCCTTCTTTCTTATAATGCCCGCGTTTTCGCGGGAGTGTGACGCTATTATACATCATCGCATTACCAAAGTAAAGTGTTAATTTGTAAAAATGGCAAAAATTTTTCATTTTTTTCGAAAATGCGGGGTTTTGGGTGCAAAAAAATAGACATTTGCTTCATTTTATGCTATACTACCTACCATCAATCACTTAGGAGATGTCGCTATGCTGGAAAATTTCCTCACCGTGGCGGGGAACGTATTTGCCCTCTTCATCATTATGGGTGTCGGCTTTGGTTGCCAAAAATTCCGTCTGCTTAACGACACGGCGGTAAAAACCTGCGCCAATCTGGTGCTGTATATCGCGACCCCTTGTGTTATTATTAAATCGTGTATTCGCGAGTTTGATACGTCGCTGTTGACGGGGTTTTTGATTATGGCGGCGGTTGCCACCGTCAATTTCGGCATCCTGATGCTGATCGCACGGCTGTGTTTTCGCGATAAGGACGAAGGTCGCCGCCGCGTATTGCGCTTCGCGACGGTGTTTTCCAACGCGGGGTATATGGGCATCCCGCTGCAGCAGGCGATCCTCGGTGACGAGGGTGTGTTCTACTGTGCGGCGTACGTCATCGTGCACAACATCGTGATGTGGACATACGGCGTGTTGTGTATGAGCAGCGACAAGCGCGATCTCTCCGCAAAAAAACTGATCATCAACCCCGGCACCATCGGTGTGGCGGTCGGTATGGTGTTGTTTTTGCTCAGCGTGCCCGTGCCGATGCCGATAACCGACGCGCTCGGGCATCTGTCGACGCTCAACACCTCGTTGCCGATGCTGATCGTCGGGTATTATATCGCACAGACCGACATTCTCGGTGCACTAAAGGATAAGAAAAGTTATCTCTGCATCGCCCTGCGACTGATCGTTGTCCCGCTGTTCGCGCTCGGCTGGCTGTTGCTCGTCGGGGTGCGCGGCGCGGTGCTGACGTCGTGTATGATCTGCATTTGCGCGCCCGTCGCCACCGCAACGACGATGTTTGCCACGCGTTATGAGCGGGATCCGCTGTTGTCGGTCAATCTGGTGTCGGTCAGCACCCTACTCGCCATCGTTACGATGCCCACCATCGTCGCGCTCGCCCAATACCTCGGCGCGGTGTTGTAAATAAGGTATAAGTTAAAGGCTTGGTCTGCGTTGCAGACCAAGCCTTTTTGTTGTTTTGTTATCTGGACGCGCCGCCGCCGCCGAAGCCGCCGCCACCGCCGCGGAAACCCCCGCCGCCGTGGAAACCGCCACCGCCGCCGAAGCCGCCGTGATGGTGATGGAAACCGCCGAAATACGGCAGGAAGAACAGCCCGCCGCGTTTGCTCGCGAGCAAGAGGATGAGCACGATGAGCATCGGGATCATCAGCACCCAATCGCCGCCGTCGTCGTAGACGGGCGTTTCCACCGTCAGCAGGTTTTCGGTGAGTCCGTATTCGATATACACCTCATTGAGGATCGCCTTGTACGTGTCGGCGAGCTGCGCCGACCACGCCTCGCTGTCCTCATACCACGGCACCAGATAGGTGTCGAGGATGCGCCCTGCTTTCGAGTCGTTGATCGCGCCCTCCAGCCCGTAGCCGACCTCGATGCGGGAATGCGGACCGTCGGTGGTGAACAACAGGAGAATGCCGTTGTCCTTCTCCGCGTCGCCGACACCCCAGTTGCGCGCGATGTTGAGCGAATAGTCTTCGAGGCTCTGCCCGCCGAGATCGACCACCGTCAGCAGCACGATCTGCGCGTCGGTCGCCTCATACAGCGCGACACCCGCCTCATACACCGCT
>JAZOCG010000148.1:0-2236 GCA_045596345.1 Acutalibacteraceae bacterium | reverse complement strand
GGTGACATAAGCGGGAGAGGAAGGAGGAAGTTGCGTGACGGGACTGATGATACTCAAACAGGCGTATAGCCTGTTGGGAGATGATACTCGTCTTGCCACGGTCGACGGGGATGAGATGGGACTTGCAATGGTCAACCAGATCTACAGCGAAGTGTGGCACCGCGAGCATCGCACCCGTTTCCAACCGTTGGATGTGCTGCAGCAGCCGCTCTTGCTCACCTATCGGTTCTTGCCGGCGATGACCTACGGCACGGCGATGCTGCTGTGTGTCGGTGACGAGCAGGCGGCGATGCATAACCGCTTTCTGACGCTTTATCGGCGAGCACTCTCGCATGCCGGCGGGATTTTCGACGGACGGGAGGATACGCTTTGGCGACAGACAGTCGAGTAAGACAATATGACCGCGTACAGCTCAACTGCTTGGTGATGCAGCGGGATCTCGAGGCAGAGATCCAACGCCGCCGTCAGCATCGAGCGGAAGCCGACGGACAAAAATCCGACGGAGAGAGCGAAATGGTCGCCGAATAACGGCAACAACTGTGCGCGGAATAGAGGAGAAGGGCGACCGACAGTTTGTCGATCTCCCCTTTCTTTGTAAAATCAGTTGACTTGTTGCGGTAAAATTGTTAATATATAATATATATGCTATCTTATAGAAAGGGGTGCGGGAAAATGGATCTGTGTATAGCGGGTTTACCGATCTGCGTCGAGAGTGCGGATGAGGCATTTTTTGCCGAGCGTTTTGCGGAATATCGCCGCGACGATGACCGCGAGCCGATGATGGTTATGCGCACTCGCCGTCTGGATGCGGTTCCCGTGCCCGCGGGTGAGCTTGTCGAGCAGATCAAATTTGTGAAGGTCGTGCGTACACCCGATGGACGGTTTTGTCGCTATGTGCAATCGATGTACCGTGACGGTCGTGAGGGTCCCGTTCTCTTTGCCGTGTATTACACCCCCGATTATGCCGAAGTGGAAATTCAGCTGTTTAATCAACGCCGACACCCGATCTTTTCTTTAACGGATTACGAGTATATGTATAGCGGCGGCGCATTCCAAAACCGCTTGGCGACGCTCGGCGGCGGCGTGCTTCACAGCTCGTCCATCGCTTACAATGGGCAGGGCATCGCCTTCTCCGCGCCTTCGGGAACGGGAAAATCCACCCATACAAGGTTATGGAAAGAGGTATTCGGCGATGCGGTGGAGATCATCAATGACGACAAGCCTGCGATCTATTTTGACGGCGAGCAGGCGATGTTGTGCGGTACACCGTGGAGCGGTAAGACCGCGCTTAATTGTAATCGCGTCGTGCCGCTTCGGGCGATCGTGTTTCTTGAGCGGGGCGAGAAAAATGCCATCCGCCGTTTGAATACAGTGGACAGTATGTTCCATCTGACCACGCAGATCGCGCGCCCCTATTACGATGAAACGCTGGGTGTGCATCTGTTGGATTTCACCGAGCGGTTGCTGGCGAATGTCCCGATCTACTGCCTGACCTGCAACATCAGTCGGCAGGCGGTGGAAACGGTGTTTAACGAGATTTTTCCGCAGGAGGCGTTACTATGAAATTAAAAGACGGATTTGTCCTTCGTCAGGTTGGCGGTCATTCGATCGTCGTGCCGGTTGGCGCACAGGTGGTCGATTTTGACTGTATGATCACGCTCAATGAAACGGGTGCGTTTCTGTGGCAACAGCTGCAGTACGAGTGCACGGCTGAGCGGCTGACAGAGGTTATGATGGAAGAATACGATGTATCGCCCGAAATCGCCAAGGCGGATGTGGCGGCATTTGTTGAAAAATTACGGCAAGCGGAGTTACTCGTATGAGCCGCCCGCAGCAGCTCGATATGCTAGCTGTGTCGATACAGGAGTTATCTCCGCTGATGATCGCTTGCCTGGATGAGGGTAAGGAGATACAGTTCACCGTGACGGGGAACAGTATGTGCCCTTTTCTGCGACATCAACGGGATCAGGTGGTGCTGATGAAGCCGGCGGACCCGACGATGCTGCAGGTGGGGGACGTGCCGCTGTATCGGCGAGAGAATGGACAGCTGGTGTTGCACCGTATCGTAGAACGCGATGACGGGCAAAAGCGTCGCCTTTACGGCGAGAAGGAGCCGTTCCCCTCGATGCATTCGAGCAGTCCGTTGTCTTATACCATGCTTGGCGATGCGCAGACGGTACGTGAGCCGAATATTCGTCCTGAACAGATCATAGCGGTAGCGACGGCATTCATTCGC
>JAZOCG010000147.1:0-8751 GCA_045596345.1 Acutalibacteraceae bacterium | reverse complement strand
GGCGACGGCTTCATCAAGGCGATGTGGTGCGGTGACGAGGCGTGCGAGGATAAGGTCAAGGAAGTGACGGGCGTTGGCTCGCGCTGTATCCCGTTTGCACAGGAGCACCTCGCGGATACCTGTATCTGCTGCGGCAAACCCGCGAAGCATATGGTCTACTGGGGTAAAGCGTATTAAACGCTGTCGCGTTTAATACGTCAAGTATCCCCTCGGCGGTTTAGACACCCGCCGTTTCGGCTGTGCCGAAAACGGGCATACTTGCGGTTTGTGCATTTCCAAAAAAACTAGTAACCTCACACGAAAGGACGATAACAAATGAACCAGCTAAACAAACCTGCGGCGAATGAAACCACCGCGGTGATGCATACCAATATGGGTGACATCGCGATCCGCTTGTTCCCCGAGGATGCGCCCAAGGCGGTGGAGAATTTCACCACCCACGCGAAGAACGGCTACTATGACGGCATCGTGTTCCACCGTGTCATTAAGGACTTTATGATCCAGGGCGGCGATCCCACGGCAACGGGTTGCGGCGGCGAGAGCATCTGGGGCGAGAATTTCAAGGACGAATTCACCCCCGAACTGCACAACCTGCGCGGTGCTCTGTCGATGGCGAATGCGGGTCCCGGCACCAACGGCAGCCAGTTTTTTATCGTACAGGCGAACAGCGTGCATCCGAACTTTATTTCCCAGATGAAAGAGTTGCCCGACTATTTCCCCGCCGAGGCGGTGGAAGCCTACGCCGAGGTCGGCGGCACGCCGCACCTCGACTATCATCACACGGTGGTCGGTCAGGTGTATGAGGGCATGGACGTCGTGGACGCCATCGCATCGGTCGCAACCAACCACAGCGATAAGCCGCTCGAGGATGTCACCATCCTCGGCATTGATGTGACCAATGGCTGATGTGTTGCGGCAGGCACTCGCATTGCTGGAGGACGTTACGCCGCTTGATACCGACTGCGGTCGGGTGTGCGATGGGCGGTGTTGCCGTCCGTCAGCAGACAGCGTGGGGATGTTGTTGCTCCCGGGCGAGGAAGCCTTGCTAGCGGATGAGGGGTTTACCCTCACGCCCGCGGACGGCGGGACACTGCTCACCTGCGAGGGTCACTGTCATCGCGAGATGCGCCCCTTTGCCTGCCGTGTGTTTCCGCTGTTTCCTTACGTGGGAGAAGACGGACGGGTACGTGCGGTGTACGATCCGCGAAGCTGGCGGCTGTGTCCGCTGACACAGAATTGCGCTCGCGTACCTCTGCGACGGGATTTTGTCCGCGCGGTGCGCCGCGCAGGACGGATCTTGATGCGGGATCCTGCATGTGCCGCATTTTTGCGCGCGAACAGTCGCGAGATCGACGACCTCGGGCGGCTGTTGCCGCTGAATAACGAGCGCGCACCGATTGCGCGCAGAAAACTACGATAAAGGAGTTATATCAAATGAACAAGCATCGTTGGCTGGCGGTTATTGCCGCCGTGCTGTTGCTCACCGTGTGTTTGGTGGGCTGCGGCGATAACAAGGACGACACCACCCCGACCAAGCAAAAGGTATCCGATGTCTATGCGGATAAGGAGTTCGGTTTCCAGTTAGATAAACCCGCAGCAGGGGATACGGTTGCCATTATGCATACGAGCATGGGTGATATCTCTATCCGCTTGTTCCCCGAAGCCGCCCCCAAGGCGGTGGAAAATTTCACCACCCATGCGAAAAACGGCTATTATAACGGGCTGACCTTTCATCGCGTGATGAAGGATTTTATGATTCAGGGTGGCGACCCCAAGGGTGACGGTACCGGCGGTAAGAGCATTTGGGGTGACTCGTTTGAGGACGAGTTTGACCGGAAACTGCTCAACCTGCGCGGTTCGCTGGCAATGGCGAACTCCGATCCCAACACCAACGGCAGTCAGTTCTTTATTAATCAGATAGGTCCGAGCGGCAAGACCGCCGCAGAACTCAAAGCAGCGGCGCAAGCCAATAACGACACGATACGTCAGCAGGCAATCTCGTATTATCCGCAGTATTTTTCTCAATACGGCGAAGCCTTTACCGAGATGTATCCGACGATTGAGGATTTTGCCAAAGTTCACTCGGGCTTTGCGCCTGATGCCGCACTGGTGCCGGATGCGGTGTGGGAGTTGTACGCCAAGTACGGCGGTAACATCCACCTCGACGGCGCGTGGCGTCACGAAAGCGGGCACACGGTGTTCGGTCAGGTGTATGAGGGTATGGATGTGGTCGATGCCATCGCGAAAGTGGGCACCGACGCCAACAATAAACCGCTCGACGCGGTGAAGATCGACAGCATCGAGATCAAGACCTACACCGAATAAAACGCACGAAAGGAGGAACAGCACTTGACTATCGAGGTTTTGGGACGTACGGTATCCTATATCGACTCCGATCCGGTGAATGAGGCGAAAAAGCCCGTCGTGTTGTTTCTCCACGGCTGGGGCGCGCCCGCCGCGACCTACAAGTTAATGCTCGATCATCTGGCGGGGTATTGCCGCGTGGTGGCACCCGACCTGCCCGGCTTCGGCGGCAGTGACGAGCCGCCCTGCGCGTGGTGCGTGGACGATTACGTTGACTGGACGGTGGCGTTTGCCACCGCGCTGGGGCTTTCCGAGGTTGTTCTGATGAACCACTCCTTCGGCGGGCGTATCAGCATTAAGCTGCTTGCGCGCCGTCCCGTCCCGCTGACGGTGACCAAGGCGGTGTTTATGGATGCCGCGGGCATTCGCCCGAAGCGCACGGTAAAATATTATGTGAAAGTGTACAGCTATAAGCTGATGAAACGGCTGTTGCCCGCCGTCGCCGCCAAGATGCGCGGCAAGGTCGGTTCGGCAGACTACCGTAACGCCAGTGATCTTATGCGGCAGACGATGGTGAAATGCATCAATGAGGATCTCACCGACCTTCTGCCGAAAAACGAGGTGTCCACCCTGCTCATTTGGGGCGAGGCGGACACCGCCACCCCCTTGCGGGATGGAAAATTGATGGAAAAGCTCATTCCCGACGCGGGACTGGTCACGCTTGCAGGTGCGGGGCATTTTGCCTTCGCTGAGCAGTGGGGACTGTGCAGTCGGGTGCTCGATAGCTTCTTAAAGAGGTGATAGGATGGAACTGGCGATGAAATTGGGAATGATCGCGGCAGGCGCGCTGAATTTCGGCGTGCAGGCGGTGTTTTTTACCCATATGCTGCAGCTCAATTCCTATCGTCCCGAGCGGTATAAAAAATGGTGCACCGACAACGACAAAAAGTTGGTCAACATTCCGCGGATGCTGCCGTTTTTGTGCGTGATGGTGCTGTGGCTCAATGGGCGGGTAGATAACTGGATCCTATACGCCGTCGCGGCGGGGGTGTTGCTGCTCACCGCTCTGCTCAACCTGCCGAAAAAAGCGAAAAAACCGCTGGTCGTCACTGCGCGCGTGTGGCGGTTGTTCGCAACGCAGGCGGTGCTGTGCGCGGCACTGCTGAGTTTAGGGCTGTTCTTATCCCCCCAGCGCGGCATCGCGTTGCTCGGGCTCGGTTCGATGGTGATCTGGCTGTTCACGGGACTGGCAAACCGCATCAATGTCCCCGTGGAAAAGCGCATTGCCGACGGCTTTGTCGCGGATGCGCGCCGCATTTTATCCGAAATGCCGCGCCTGACGGTGATCGGCGTAACGGGCAGTTACGGCAAGACCAGTGTGAAGAACTTCCTCGCCGCTATGCTCGGTGCAAAGTATAACGTACTGATGACCCCCGGCAGTTACAATACCACGATGGGCGTGGTGCGTACCGTGCGTGAGATGCTGCGCCCGAGCCACGAGATCTTTATTGCCGAGATGGGGGCGAAGAACGTCGGTGACATTCGCGAGATCTGTGAGCTGGTCAACCCGACATACGGTATCATCACCTCCATCGGCGAACAACATCTCGAAACCTTCGGCTCGGTGGAGAATATCGTCGCGACCAAGTTTGAGCTCGCGGATGCGATCCCTGCGGACGGCACGGTGTTCCTCAACTGGGATAACGCGCATATCCGCGCGCGGGCGGTGGATGCGCCGACGGTGACTTACAGCACCGACGTGCAAGCGGATTATCGCGCGAGCGACATTACGGTGGACAGTCACGGTTGTCAGTTTACGCTGACCGCGCCCGACGGCGAGACCTGTCGCTACACTACCCGTCTGCTGGGTGTGCATAACATTCAAAACCTCGCGGGCTGTATGGCGGTGGCGCATCGCCTCGGCGTATCGCTCAAAGAGATGGTGTATCCCGTGCGGATGTTAAAGCCTGTCGAACACCGTCTGCAACTGCTCCCCAACGGCTACATCGATGATGCGTACAACTCTAACCCCGCGGGTTTCCGCGGTGCACTGGATACCCTCGCCGCGTTTGATGCTCAGCGGATACTGGTCACCCCCGGTATGGTAGAACTCGGTGAGCGACAGGACGCTCTCAACCGCGAGCTTGGTGAATACGCCGCTACGCGGTGCGATTACGCTGTGCTGGTCGGCGAAAAGCAAGCACCGCCTTTGAAGGAAGGCTTGCT
The DNA here is from genome assembly GCA_045596345.1 of Acutalibacteraceae bacterium. Classification (GTDB taxonomy): domain Bacteria; phylum Bacillota; class Clostridia; order Oscillospirales; family Acutalibacteraceae; genus UBA5905. The sequence continues at coordinate 4,221 of JAZOCG010000147.1, read as the reverse complement.
CGCGGGCGGTTTTAGTGAAGAAAAGCTGTTTGTTGCGAAGACCTTGCAGGAAGGGCTGGCATGGGTCAACGCCTTGCCAACCGAAGGTCAGCGTATTGTGCTGTTGGAAAATGATCTGCCCGATAACTTTATGTGATTTCACTTTCTGATGAAAGGATATGAGCGTATGAAAACAAGAGTCGCGGTACTGTTCGGCGGACACAGCGTGGAGCACGAGGTGTCCATCATCTCGGGTCTGCAGGCACTCGGCGCGTTGGATGCGACGAAGTATGAAGCGTTTCCCGTCTACATCGCGAAGGATAACCGCTTTTACGTTGGCGAGCATCTGCGCGAGGTAACGGCGTTCCGCCATATGGCGGACTGCCTTGCCCGTGCGACGCGGGTGTTGCCCGTGCCCGCAGACGGTTGCGTGGAGCTGGTGCGCTACCCTGCCAAGAAATTCGGCAACAACGTGATGGCGACCTTCGATGTGGCGATCCCCGTCGTGCACGGCACCAATGTGGAGGACGGCACGCTGATGGGTTTACTTGAGATGCTCAACATCCCTTATGCCTCTTGCGACGTGACCTCGTCCGCGCTCGGTATGGATAAGTTCGCGATGAAAGCCGTCCTGCGGCAGGCGGGTATTCCCGTGCTGGATGCGGTGGAGTATACGGGGCGCGATTACGCGCTTGACGGCGAGCGTATCCTCGACGAGATCGAGGAGAAGATCGGCTATCCCGTTATCGTCAAGCCCGTCAACCTCGGCTCATCGGTCGGCATCTCGAAGGCAAAAGACCGTCAGAGCCTAGTGGACGCGATGGATCTCGCGGTGAGCTTCTCCGCACGGGTGCTCGTTGAGCGGGCGGTGCCGAATTTGCGCGAGATCAACTGCGCGGTGCTCGGTGATGCCGATGCCGCTCGCGCATCGGCGTGCGAAGAGCCGCTTAACGCCGAGGATATTCTCACCTTCGGCGACAAATATCTCTCGGGCGGCAGCAAAAAAACGGGTGTTTCGGGCGGTATGACCGACCTCAAACGCCGTTGTCCCGCCGAACTGCCCGACGGTATGACCGAGCGGGTGCAGGAGCTGGCGGTTGCGACCTTCAAGGCACTCGGTTGCCTTGGTGTTGCCCGTATCGACTTCCTTAACGATAAAGAAACGGGTGAGTTGTGGGTCAATGAGATCAACACCATCCCCGGCTCCTTGTCCTTCTATCTGTGGCAGGAAGTGGGCGTATCTTTCGGTGCGCTGATGGATGAGCTTGTCAACCTCGCGTTTAAGCGTCAGCGACAGAGAGAAGCACTCACCTTTACCTATGAGAGCAATATCCTCGAAGGCTTTGGCGGCACGAAAGGTGCCAAGGGCAGTAAGATGTAAATGAAAAAGTGCCACCGTTTGGACGGTGGCACTTTTATTATGGGCTTTATTGCTCGCGGAAGGTGACGGTGCCTGTCTCGGCATCCATCGCCTCAACGATGGCGAGGCTCTCGAGATGATAGCCGAGGTTGCGGATGACCCGCCCGCCGATCTGAAATCCCTTTTCGATCGCGATGCCGAGTCCCGCGACGGTCGCGCCCGCTTCCTCGGTGATGGAGATGAGCCCTTGCAGGGCACAGCCGTTGGCGAGGAAGTCGTCGATGATGAGCACGTGGTCGTCGGCTTGCAGGAATTTCTTGGACACGATGACGTTGTTGACGTTCTTATGCGTGAAGGACTCCACTTCGGCAACATACATCTCGCCATCGAGGTTGATGCTCTTCGCCTTCTTCGCGAAAACGACGGGCACGCCGAAACACCGCGCGACCGAGCAGGCGATGGCGATGCCGGAGGACTCGATGGTGAGCACTTTGGTCACCTTCTCGTTTGCAAAACGGCGGTAAAATTCTTCCCCCATTTGATCCATTAGGGCTATGTCCATTTGGTGATTAAGAAAACTGTCTACCTTGAGCACGTTGCCGGGTTTGACGATGCCGTCTTTAAGGATGCGTTCTTCCAGAAAATTCATAGTCAACCGTCCTTTACGTATACCATATTATTCCTTGACGATGCCGAGTGCTTGCCGCACCTTGTCCGCATCGCCGTCAAAGAGGATGCCGCGGATGCCGACCTCCTCGCAGGCGATGATGTTCTGTTGTGTGTCGTCGATGAACACACATTCTTCCGCGCGCAGATCATAGTGGTTGAGGATATACTCGAAGATCTCCCGATGCGGTTTCGCCATCCCGATCGGACCGGAAAACACCAACCCGTCAAACAGCGAAAACAGCGTGCGGATCCATTCGACCTCGTGGTATTTCTCGGCGAAACCGATGCTGATGTTGGATAGCAGAAATATCCGCCCACCCGCCGCCTTGATGTCTGCGACCAGCTCGCGCATATTGGGTACGGGCGGCATCAGGGTATGCCAGAGATCGTAGATGCGGCAGGCGTCCGCGTGGTATTGTTGCGGCAGGCGTGAGCAGTAGCCCGCTTTCACCTCGTCGTCGGTGATGCCGCCGTAGTCGAGTTTGTCCCAATACAGGCGATCAAACACCACGGGGCAGATCACCTTTGCGGCTTCGGGGTCGGACACGATCGCCGCGGTCATCTCCTCGGGCATATACCGTCCGAGCACGTTGCCGAAATCAAATATGTAGTTACGAATCATACAGTCACCTTCTTAGAAGGTATTGTAGCACATTCAAGCCTTTAAGGCAAGAGAAAAAGCCTCCCACGGGAGGCTTTTTCGATAGAATACAACAAGGATGATGATCACGTGTCAGTCGTTTGCTTTGAATACATCGGCAACCTCGCTGATGGTGACAAACGCTTTGGGGTCGATGGCGTGAATGATATTACGCATTTTTGCGATCTGGAAACGGTTGACGACAAAATAGATGATATTCTTACTGGCGTTGGAATACCCACCCGTCGCGGCGATCTTGGTGGTGCCGCATTCGAATTCGTCCATCAGCGCGCGGCTGATCTCGTTAGCCTTGTCGGTGATGATCATTACTTCTTTTGAGCGGTCAAAGCCTTCGACGACAAAGTCGATGGTCTTAAGCCCCGCAGCGTAGGTGACGATGGAATACAGCGGAAGGATCCAACTGTGCATCACCAGTCCGCACAGGATATACAGCAGAACGTTATACACCATCACGAAGGTGCCGACGGTGACGCCGAGCCGTTTAGCGAAGATGACCGCCATCACCTCGACGCCGTCGATCGCGCCGCCGTAGCGTATGGTCAGACCGCTGCCGATGCCCGAGATCATACCGCCGAATAAGGCGCACAGCAACAGATCTTCTCCCGCGAGCGGTGAGGCGATGCTGACATCTACGGGCAGGATATCGTTGATGAGCCAAGAGGTGAGGGAGTATACCGCCACGGCGAATACCGAATATACCGTGAATGCGGTTCCCTGTTTTTTCAGTCCGAAGAGGAAGAGCGGGATATTGAGTACCAGCAGAAAGAAGGCGAGTGTGAAATACTCGGGCGTGATCTGCGAAAGCAGGATGGATGTGCCCGAGATGCCGCTGTCGTACAACTTTACGGGTGCCAGAAAGAAGTTTACGCCGAAACCGTTGATGACACCCGCAATAAACAGCAGAATAAAATTCTTCGGTTGCAGGGTCTTGAGATCTCCAAGGATGCGTTTCACATCGTTTCCCCCGTTTCATTAAAGTAACAATAGTATAGCATATTCCACATAAAAAGAAAAGAACATCGTGTAAATAAAATACGAAATCCGCCGTTTTAATAACGGCGGATTTGAGGCGGTCAGTTTTGGAGACGGATCTGTTCGTCTGGTATGAGCGGGTAGCGAATGATCCGGTCGCCGTCAAGGTTTTCGCGGTGCATATCCACGGCGGTGATTTGGCGGTTTTGGTAGGTGGTGTAATAGTAGATACCGCGATCGGTATTACAGCAGGACGTGTAGCGGGTGATCTCCCAGTCATCTCCAACGGCACAACACCCGCGCGGCTGCGCGACCGTGTCAAGAATGTGAAAGAATTGCCCGACGCTGTCCGCCTCGCTGTCACCGCCCACCGCGTTCATTCGCGCAAACGCCGCGCGTACAAAGCGGGTCGGCGAGGAGAGATCCCCCGGCAGCCCCATCCCGCCCATTCCACGACTGTAAGGGCGCAGATCAAGCGCGGGCGCGAAGGTATTGGGACGTTCACGCGGCGAGAGATGCTGAAAGTCGTTAAGGCGGTACAGTTGTTGTGGAAACGGCGGGTTGTTAGTCAGCACGCCGA
>JAZOCG010000146.1:0-3932 GCA_045596345.1 Acutalibacteraceae bacterium | reverse complement strand
GCTCCCATGTACTGGGCGGTTGCGGTGGTGGAGACATTCACTTTCGTGCCCATGCTCGGCGCGGGCGGCTCCTACCTGTCTTTTGTAACCGGCAATATCTCCAATCTCAAGCTCCCCGTTGCGCTCAACGCTCTGGAGCAGGCTGATGTGAAGATAAACTCCGAAGAGGGCGAAATCGTTTCCACCATTGCAATTGCGGTTTCCAGCATCGTGACCACCCTTATTATCATCGTGGGTGTTATCTGCATCGTACCGCTGACGCCGATTTTGGAGGCGCCCGTGTTGGAGCCTGCCTTCGCACAGATTTTACCCGCGCTGTTCGGCGGTCTGGGCGTGGTGTTTGTGTCCAAGAACGTCAAGCTGTCCATCGCGCCGATCATTCTGATGCTGGTGCTGTTTATCTTCGTGCCGGCGCTCAACGCCGGTACCGTCGGCATTATGGTGCCGGTCGGTGTACTGTTCACCATCGGCGTTGCACGGCTGATGTATAAGAAAGGGATGCTGTAATGGAGTTTCTGTGGTTGATTCCTGCCGCGTTGGCAATTTTGCTCGCGGTGGTGCTGGTGCGCACGCTGCTGTTTTGCCCGAAGCAAGGGGTTGCGGCGCAGGAGGGGGAAGAAGTCTTTGACCGCGATACCGCGGTGGAGAATCTTCGCCGTCTGGTGCAGTGCAAGACCGTGTCTTACAAGGATGCCGCCTTGGAGGACGATGCGGAGTTTGAGAAGCTGATTGACCTACTCCCGACTTTGTATCCGCAGGTGTTTGCGACCTGCTCGTTTGAACGCTTGGCAGACCGCGCTCTGCTGTTCTGCTGGAAGGGCAAGGCATCCGATGAGCCTGCCGTGCTGATGGCGCACTACGACGTGGTGCCCGTCAACGAGGAATCGTGGGAGAAGCCGCCCTTTGAGGGGATTATCGAGGACGGCGTGCTGTGGGGCCGCGGTACGCTGGACACCAAGGTCACCTTTAACGGTGTGCTGACCGCCGCGGAGCATCTTATCGGTGAGGGCTTTGTGCCGGCGCAGGATATCTATTTTGCGTTTTCGGGCGGCGAAGAAGTCAACGGCCTCGGCGCCGTGCATATCGTGGATTGGTTTGAGGCGCAGGGCATCACCCCGTCGATGGTGGTGGACGAAGGCGGCGCCGTGGTGGAGAACGTGTTCCCCGGCGTGAGCGCCCCGTGCGGTATGATCGGTATTGCGGAAAAGGGTATGATGGACGTGGAATATACCACGCTGTCGGGCGGCGGTCACGCCTCAGCGCCCAAGCCCAAGACTCCCGTGGATACGCTGGCGCGTGCCTGCTGTCGGCTGGTGAGCCGCCCGTTTAAGGCGCACCTGACCGCCCCCGTCGCCCAGATGTTTGACACGCTGGGACGACATTCCAATTTCCTGTATCGGATGATCTTCGCGAATTTGTGGCTGTTCGGCGGCGTGCTGGATTTGATTTGCAAGAAATCGGGCGGCGAGCTCAACGCGTTGATGCGTACGACCGTTGCTTTCACCCAAATGCGTGGCAGTGCCGCCGCCAACGTCATTCCGCCCAAGGCAACCATGGTATCCAATATCCGCCTTAACCCGATGGATACGATGGACTCCGCCAAAGCGTATATTGAAAAGACGATTAACGACGACACCGTGCAGGTCAATGTTCTGCACGGTATCAACCCCAGCCGTGTTTCTCGTACCGATTGCATCGGCTGGGACCGCGTTGCCACCGCAGTAGCGTCCACGTGGCGTGGGTGTATCGTCACCCCGTATCTGATGGTGCAGTGTTCGGATTCCCGTCATTACGGGCGCATTTCCGACCGCGTTTACCGTTTTTCCGCGATGGACTTAACGAGCGAGGAGCGCGCCACCATCCACGGCAACAACGAGCGTATCCGCCTCGATTGCGCGTGCCGTGCGGTAGAGTTTTACATCCGCCTGATGCGGCAATGCTGAAAACCGCATACAAAAAGAGCCGTCCCAATCCCTGAGGATTGGGGCGGCTCTTTTTGTGATTTATTTCTTCTTGGGGGATTTGATTTTGTTGAGTTTCTTGTTGAGGACGAGCAGCTCTTCCTTGGTGAACTTGACGTCCATCATACCGCCCATCAGCGTGAACAGGCGCAGTGCGGTAAAGCCGCCCATCATCGCCATCATCTCAGGGCCGATTTCAAAGCCCATGGCTTCGGGCTTTTTGCCGCTCTTCTTGTTGTTGCCCATCATCTTGCCGACGAGCTTCATAAAGATCAGCTTGCCGCGCATAGTGGAGATAATGTCGCTCATCTTGCTGTTGAGCGACAGACGACCGTCGGGCATATCGATGTCGAACCAATTAATGACCGCGCCTTCTTCTTTGAGACGGTAATCCTCGTTGAAGGTGTCTACCTTGCGGATAACGCTCTCATCCCTGCACTCGCCTGCGACGGCGACCAAGGTGGTTTCACCGACGTTGGGCACGTCGAAGTAGAAGAAGTGATCCGCGGCGGCCTTTTTACCGAGGCTGACACCGTTGGCGAACAGCTCGACTTCGGGAAGGTTGGAGTAGACGGTTACCTTGGTGACATCCTCCGCGCGGTCAACGTAGCGCTTGCCGCAGAGGTGGACAAACGGCTCGTCGGACAGCCACGCCTTGTAGGCATAGAAGGCATCCTTCTTGTACTTGCGGTCCATCGTGACCAGACCTTTGTGGTTCTGACCGTTCTCGCCGCCCTCGCAACGCGCGTCGGCGCCGAAGTCGAACATATTCCACACGTGGGTCGCCCACAAATATTTCCGAGAGAAAAACTGCTTGATCAGCTCCTCGTGGTAATATGCCTGATACTCCTCGGTGTAATCGCCCTGACGTGGGTCGGAGGTGTGCCAGTTGAGCGCCTCACAGCCGTACTCGGAGCAGCCGATCGGGATGGTGGGATGCATGGCGTGGAACTTATCAAACCACGGGCCGTTCATATCCGTCTCACCACCGTACCAGCCGAAATAGTGATTGTAGGACACCACGTCGGGGATTTGCAGATAAGGGTCGTCCATCTTGCACATCGAAACGGCGGCGACGGTGGTCTTACGGGTGGGGTCCATCTCGTGGCAGAGGGTATTGAGGATGCGGTGGTTTTCCAGCAGGTCCTCGTCTGAGCCGCCGATGCCGATCTCGTTGGAGAGACCCCACACGACGATGGAGGGGTGGTTGTAGTTCTGGGAGACAAGCTCCTTCATCTGGGAGATGGTGTTTTCCCGACCGCCCGGCATATGCTTGGAGATGTAGGGAATCTCCGCCCAGATGACCAAGCCGCGCTCGTCGCACAGGTCATAGAAGTACTGGTCGTGCTGATAGTGTGCCAGACGGATGGTGGTGGCGCCGACCTCGCAGATGAGGTCGATGTCCTCCTTGTGATGCTCGGGGAGGAGCGCGTTGCCCACGCCTAAGCGGTCCTGATGGCGCGATACGCCGCGCAGAGGATACTCCTCGCCGTTGAGGATGAAGCCGCGTTCGGGGTCGATCGCGAAATAGCGGCAGCCGAAACGAGAGCAAACGTTGTCAATCACTTCGCCGTTTTCCATCAATTCGGCTTCACAGCAGTAGAGATAGGGGTCCTTGCGACCGTTCCACAGGTGCACGTTTTCGAGGGTGAATACGGCGGTGGTGTCGGCAGACTCTATCTGTGCAAGTTCCTTTTCCGTGGCATCATAGACCGTATACCGAATGGTCTGCCCTTCTTTGAGCCCCGTTACGTAGGTGTCCACCTTAACGGTGGCATCCTTACCGTTCACGGTCGGGGTGATGGCGATACCGGGGGCGCCGTAGTAGTCGAGGTCAAAGTGGGAATCCGCCACGCAGATGAGGTTTACGTCGCGGTACAGACCGCCGTAGAAGGTGAAGTCCGCCATCTGGGGATACACGGTCTCGTTGGGGCTGTTGTCTACGGCGATGACGAGGAGGTTTTCCTCTTT
>JAZOCG010000145.1:0-3631 GCA_045596345.1 Acutalibacteraceae bacterium | reverse complement strand
GTTGACGACGGTGAATTTATAGTTGTTTTCCGCTTCACCTTTTTTGGCATCTTCCATCAGTTTGACAAGACCGACGCCCGTCGGACCCGCGATGGCGACAACGTTGACATTCGCTTTTTCGACGGGGGCAGCGGAACTGCTCTCGGGCGCGCCACCTTGACCGCAGGCGGTCAGGACGCTGACGAGCAGCAGAGCGGATAACAGAAGTGCGGTTAGTTTTTTCATGGTTTACTCCTCCTTAAGGGTGATCAAAATGTCTTTGCCGCGGCGTTCGATTTTGCCGTCGGCGGTGAGCGCGTCCAGTCCGCGATAGAGGCTGGAGCGACCCATATTGAGGGTCTTGGCAAGCTCGGCGATGCCGCCCGTGAGGTGGACGACCCCGTCCTCGCCGCGATGGGCGAGTAGGTATCGCCACAGCTTGCCGTCGGTGTGTCCCGCGGTCAGCGTCGACAGTCGGCGGTTGAGGAAACGGATGCGGTCGGAGAGAAAACGGATATAGTTTTCGCCTACCCGCGGCACCGCCGCCATCCACGCCGACACCGTCGCCTGCGGAATGAACAGCACCCGACAGTCGGTGCGCGCCGCGACGGTGGTGGGGAAGGGGTCTTCCTCGCCGAACAGTGCCGCCGCGCCGAATACGTCGCCCGCGCCAAGCTCGTTCATCACGACACGCCCGTGCAGGACGCGCACACTGCCCTCCAACACCAGCGCGAGCGCGCGCTTGGCGCGCTCGCTGTCGTAGATGACCTCGCCCTTGGCAAACGCCGCCTCTTCACCGCTGTCGATTTCCCAACAGCGTGTTTTTTCCGTCGGGGACAAACCCTCGAACAGAAACAGTCGATCTCGTTGCATAAAACCCTCTCAAAATGTCCCATTTGGGACAGTTTTCAAGGATATTATACCATGTATTTGGCAAAATGCAAGAGGTTTTGGTGAGAAAATTTGCGGGTTTTGTGCAGACTTCGGCGGGCGGTCGCCATAGTGTTTACACATCCTCGGACAAATGGCGCATTTGCGGCATTTGTATGGCACGGCAACGCGTACGACAACACCCACCGTCCATCATTGCCGTGCGCACGCCCCTACGAACCTATTTATGTTTTGTACAAACAATAAAACGAACCGTCAGCCCCTATAATCGCGGTTTATGCATAGAAAAATCCATTGTTTGACATAATGAAAAATAAGTAGTATAATAATACTAACTTTGTACATTTATCGGTTTTAACATCAGGAGGTATGTATGAAGCGTGTCATTACCTACGGCACATTTGATCTGCTGCACTATGGGCATATCAACCTGCTCAAGCGTGCCAAGGAGCTCGGCGACTATTTGGTCGTGGTGGTGTCCACCGACGAATTTAACTGGAACGAGAAGCAGAAAAAGTGCTATTTTCCCTATGAAGAGCGCAAGGCGATGGTGGAGGCGATCCGCTACGTCGATCTGGTTGTCCCCGAGACCAGTTGGGATCAGAAACGGCGGGATATCGAGGAATATAAGATCGACACCTTCGTGATGGGGGACGACTGGAAGGGCAAGTTTGACTTCCTTTCCGACCTGTGTGAGGTCGTGTATCTTCCTCGCACACCTGAAATCTCTACGACAAAGATAAAAACGGATTTGAAATAAATCAGAAGAGAGGGAAACAGTATGTCTTTATTTACCGGAAAAACGTTGATGATCACCGGCGGCACGGGTTCGTTTGGCAATGCGGTGCTGAATCGTTTTTTGCAGACGGATATCGGCGAGATCCGCATCTTCTCCCGCGATGAGAAAAAGCAGGACGATATGCGCCACGAGTTTCAGTCGAAGATGCCGGAGGTCAGCCATAAGATCAAACTCTTTATCGGCGACGTGCGCGACCTTTCGAGTGTGAAGAACGCGATGCACGGGGTGGATTATATCTTCCACGCCGCGGCACTTAAGCAGGTGCCTTCCTGCGAATTCTTCCCGGTAGAGGCGGTGAAGACCAACGTCCTCGGCACGGACAACGTGCTCACCGCCGCGATCGACGAGGGTGTTAAGACGGTTATCTGCCTGTCCACCGATAAGGCGGCGTACCCCGTCAACGCGATGGGTACCAGTAAAGCAATGATGGAAAAGGTGGTCGTGGCGAAATCCCGTACCGTCTCGCCGGATAAGACGAAGATCTGCTGTACCCGTTACGGCAACGTGATGTGCAGCCGCGGCTCGGTCATCCCGCTGTGGATCGACCAGATCCGCAACGGCGAGCCCATCACCATCACCGATCCGGATATGACCCGTTTCATTATGTCGCTTGACGAGGCGGTGGATCTGGTGCTGTTTGCATTCGAGAATGGCGTGTCGGGCGATATTCTGGTGCAGAAAGCACCCGCTTGCACCATCGGCGTTCTCGCGCAAGCGGTCAGCGAGCTGTTCGGTTCCAAGGAGGAGATCCGCATCATCGGTATCCGCCACGGCGAAAAGATGTACGAGACTCTGCTCACCAACGAGGAATGTGCGAACGCGACGGATATGGGCGATTTTTACCGCGTGCCGAGCGATAAGCGCGACCTCAATTACGATAAATACTTCCGTGACGGCGATACTGAGCGTAATCCGCTCACTGAGTTTAATTCCAACAACACCGATCTGCTGAATGTCGAGCAGGTCAAGGAGAAATTGCTGTCCCTCGCGTATATCCGCGAGGAGCTTGCCGCCTTCGGGAAATAAGCGATAGGGAGCGTTAGCGTGAGTAACAGCCATGACTACATAGAAGCGTTTTCGCCGACGACGGAGCAGCGAGTGCTGTTGCATTTGTTGGCGGTTGCTTTGGGCGCACAACGTCCGTCGCTGTCCGCTGAGGACCGGCGCGACGTCGACTGGGCGCAGGTGATGTGCGAGAGCATTCAGCAGACGGTATGTCCGTTGGTGTTTGAGGCGGTGGCTGCCTATCAGGCGGATATACCGCCCGAGGTGTATGAGAAGTGGTTTTTGACCTCGTATTCCTATCTGCGTAAAGCGCACGGGGTGTTTCGCTCGCAACAGCATCTCACCGAGATGATGGCGCATAACGGCTATCCCTGCATCATCCTCAAGGGCACCGCCGCCGCGGCGTATTATCCAAATCCCGAACAACGTTGCTTCGGCGATGTGGACTTTCTCATTGATCCGACACAGCGCGAGGCGGTGGAGACGATGCTGACCGCCGACGGGTATGAGCGGCGAGATTCCGAACACATTTGTCATGTCGTTTACCGTAAAAAGAGAGAGCATCTTGAGATGCATTTTGATATTGCAGGTATTCCGTTTGGCAATGCGGGTGCGCGAGTGCGCGATTACATTCAGGGAGCCGAGCAGCGTCCGTTGGCGCAGGCGATCGGCGGCACCGAATTTCCTGCGCCGCAACCCCGTGATCACGCGATCATTCTGTTGTTGCATATGCAGCATCATATGCTCGATGACGGCTTAGGATTGCGGCATCTGTGCGACTGGGCGACCTTTGTCACCCGCACCGTTCACGAGCCGTTTTGGCAGACGGATGTGTTGCCGCTTGTCCGTGAGATCGGGTTGATGACCTATATGACGGTGATAACCAAAACTGCCGCCCGTTATCTCGATACCGCCTGCCCGCCGTGGGCGCAGGAGGCGGATGAGCATTTGTGCGAT
>JAZOCG010000144.1:0-10234 GCA_045596345.1 Acutalibacteraceae bacterium | reverse complement strand
CTCGCCTACGAGGTGTTGGGTAGCGTAGAAACCGCCAACGGCATCCTCTCTCTCATTCGAGTGCGGTTATACACGGGGCGCACACATCAGATCCGCGTGCAATTCGCCTCTCGTAAGCACCCACTCGCGGGCGACAACCGCTACGGTGGGCTTCGCACCTGCCCGCTCGCATTATGGAGTCACCGATTGACCTTCCCGCACCCCATCAACGGACAAATCAGCACGTACATCTCCAGTCCCGACCCAAGCATATTCCCGTGGAATATATTTGATCACATAATACCATAACGCAAGACAAAACACGGCGGAAGACACGTTCTCCCGCCGTGTTTTTATTTTCTCTCGAAAGCAACCAACAAGCCGCCTTTTTCCGCATAATAACTACACAACCCGCGACAGGGTGTGATTGCCACATCGACCTGTGGCATTTGGATCAGTATACGATGTTTGAGCCGATCCGCCGCAGTTTCATTGCAACAATGCGCGATGCGCACCTTTCCGCAAGTCAAGCCTTCCTTTTCGAGCCGACCTAGAATGGCATTCAAGGCACTCTCTTCACCACGGCATTTGTTTAATGGCTCCAGTTGCCCTTGGTCGCTCGCCCGCCCGACGATTCGAATACCTAAAACACCCGCAATCTTCGCCAGAGCAGGTGAAACACGTCCGTTGGCTGCAAAATTCTTGAGCGATGCCAACATAAACAGTAGACCCGTCTCTTTCATATACGCCTGAACAGCACAACAAATATCGTCATAGGCAAGTCCTTGCGCGATCAATTCCACCAACTTCTCCACGATCAACCCCAATTCAGGTCCCGCCGACAGCGAATCCAACACGCATACGCGTTTACCTATGTTTTCCGCCTCATACATCTGTTTTGCGGCACAAGCCGCATTGTAGCTTCCCGACAAACCGCTGGTGATGGTGACGCAGAATACATCGTCCGCATCGCCAAACGCCTCCAGCCAATCGGACGGATTTGGACAAGATGTTTGTGAACGACCTTTATACCGGTCAAACCAATCGATCATTTCATTCACATCCAACGTTGCATTATCCACAAACTCCCGTTCAGCGGCAATAACCTTAAGTGGTGCACACGAAAACGCGACACCGTTCAACGACACGATATTAGCGGAAGAGTCCGCGACAATTTTGATCCTTCTCATATCAACAGTCCTGCCTTTCCATTATTTCGCTTTATCATAGCACAGATCTCCCCCCTCATCCACCTACTGTGTTGTATAGTATGTCTACCACTTTTAACAGCAACTCTACCGCTCGTTTAATCAACTCCACCGACAAAAAACGAAAAAAGAGCCGACCCTTTTCGGGTCGGCTCTTATAACGATACCGGTATTTAAAACGCTTCATCAAACGCGGTTTTATTACGAACAAACGTAAACTTGACCGCGGTGGTACCACTCTGGTTCGGCTCAAGGAAACGGAGTTTGCCGTTTTTACGAAGCACATCACGACCGTCCGGTGTGCAGTTACCCGGCTCTAAGCCGAGAACATAATCAGACTTACCCATCATCTTCCATTCGACGAAACAGGGCAACTGTTCTTTATCATAGGACAACACAACACCCTTATTAATCGTCGGGCTGTAAATACCTGCTCGAGCAATGCCATCCTTCTCAAGGATATCGTAATAATAACAGCACTCCGCATATCCCGTCTGCGGTTTCTGCATCGAGAGAGCCGTATCCATATACGCCGCCGCGTGGTCGTCGCGCGGCGTGATGCCGTTGTTGGGCACGCGCACGTCTGCGTGCTCATCGAGTAACGGATACCCCATATTGCAATGATACAGCACCATATACGGCGAGGTGACATCCGCAAGGTTGGTCACGGCATCGGACATCACAATGCTGTCCTCCGTATAGGAAAACGTATAGGTTCGCACCAAGCGCAGCTTGCGACCGAACAGACGCGCATCCAGCACCTCCGCACGTACAGTCAATCCCTCCTCGTTCTCCTCCAACGCCAGCAAGCGAGCAGGCTTATGAGAGATCGTGCCGTGTAGCGGCAACACTTCCCCGTCGTCCTCACAGGGACTGCCGACCGCAGACAAACCACAGGTGGTGATAAAACCCGCCGTGAAGGATTTGAGAAAACCGAGACCGACACCGTCGTAATACGAGGGTGCGACGTATCCGCAGGGTGCAAAATAGCCAATATTATCGCCGCAGAAGGTCACACGGGACAGATCGGCACACCGATCCAGCGAGATCCACGCCTCCAGTCCGCGACCGTTGCGCACGCACACAAAACGCATACCGTTGCCTGCGCCATCCTGCAGAGTATACTGCTCCGCACCGCGCACCTGCAAAGGATTACCAATATACTCGTTCATACTTACAGCCCCTTTACTGCCTTATACAGATTTTCGTATTTCTTATACAGAGCAGAGTACGCACCCTGCTTCTCCGCAGAGGGAGTAAACACACGGCGAATCGTTGACATTTTGGCGATGGTGCTCTCCAGGTCAGAATAGCCGCCGACCGCTACGCCCGCGAGTGCCGCCATACCTGCCGCACCGACTTCCTTACAAGTAAGCGCGGTGATCTCGGTGTTCAGAATATCCGCCTTGATCTGCAACCACACGTCCGAGGTTGCACCGCCGCCGGTTGCGCGGATCTCTTCGATCTCACCCGTCTGTGCCTTCATTGTATTGAAGTTAAGCAGCATCTCGTACGAAGTGCCTTCCATCAACGCCTTGTAAAGATCCAACTTCGTGGTTTCGAGGGTGATACCGACAAACGCCGCCTTAGATTCACTGTCCATATACGGTGTCGCCGCGCCCGCAAAGTGCGGCAGCACCAAAATACCCGTCGGAGCATCGGCTACCGCCTTATCTAGCTCGGCATAGACGTTCTTACCCGCCTTAGTCGCCCGCTCATTTTCTAACTCAGCAAAATTATCGCGGAACCATTTGAGGGTGGCACCACCGGTAAAGGACAGCGCGTAACAAGCAAAGCGATCGTCCACAAACGGCACAACTGCGTAACCGCCTTGATAGAAATCAATGTCGGTCGGCTTCTTGTTAAGAATAACGGGCATGCACTCCACGGTGCCGGTACCATCCATTGCCTGTGTGGTAGAGAACACACCCGCGCCGATCATACCCGCCACCTGGTCGTGACAACCGCACACAACGGTAATGTCGTAGTCGATGCCAAGCTCGCGCTTGATCTTATCCCGAACAGGTCCCGCAATGGTGCCGCACGGCACGGGCTTCGCGAGCAAGTTGGGATCAACGCCCGCGGCGGCGAATGCCTCTTCCACCCAGCACTTCTTCTCAATATCAAACGCGCCCGTACGACCCGCCAGCGAGTAATTGATCATCGCCTTGCCGGTCAGCAAGAAAATGATATAATCCTCACCAAGCAGAATGTTCTTGCACTTAGCATACGCGGCAGGGTTGTGACGCTTGTGCCACATTATCTTACTGATGCTGTACATTGCATGCGGTTTCACGCCCGTAAGCAATGTCAGCTTTTCCTCGCCCACCGCAGCACACAACTCACGGCATTCCTCTTCGCCACGACGGTCGGTGTACAGCATCGACGGAACCAGGATCTCCTCGTTCTCATCCAGCATCGTGAAGGTTTCACCAAAACTGGTGACACCCAGTGCATCAATGCGGTACTCGGCCGTCGCCTTTTTAAGCAGCAACAGCACGCCGGCACGCAGATCAGCAAAGTTGATCTCCTGCTGACCATCCTTACGCATCACGTCATATTCCTGATAATATGTAGCCAAGAGTTTTGCGTTGTCATCATACAGGACCACCTTACAACCGGTCGTTCCGACGTCTAATCCACCAAATACCATCATAATCACTCCTTAATTTTTACAAGATAATAGCCAACACAAATGCGAAAGGTCTTTATGTTATGTCGATCAGTTTTTCAAGCTCTGCATTGGGGCGGGAATACGTCCGCCGCGATGAATAAAGGTCGCCGAGGAGGCCTTATTTAGCGGCATCACGGGTCCTTCACCCAATAGTCCGCCGAAATTCAGCTCCTCACCCACATCCTTGCCGATCGCGGGGATAACGCGTACGGCAGTCGTTTTAGAATTGACCATACCGATCGCCGCTTCGTCTGCAATAATCGCCGAGATAGTCTCAGCGGGAGTGTCACCGGGAATGTTGATCATATCCAGACCAACCGAGCAAACAGCGGTCATCGCCTCAAGTTTCTCGATTGTCAGACAGCCGCTTCGCGCCGCGGCGATCATCCCCGCATCCTCTGTCACGGGGATAAACGCACCCGACAAGCCGCCGACGTGGGACGAAGCCATAACGCCGCCCTTCTTAACTGCGTCATTAAGCATCGCGAGCGCGGCAGTCGTGCCGTGAGTACCGCACTGCTCAAGACCGATCTCCTCGAGAATGTGCGCCACCGAATCACCCACCGCGGGTGTCGGCGCGAGCGACAGATCGACAATACCGAATGGTACGCCAAGCCGCGCGGACGCTTCCTGAGCAACAAGCTGACCTGTACGGGTGATCTTAAACGCGGTTTTCTTAATAATATCCGCGATCTCACTCAAATTCTTATCCTTGCCCGCTTTCGCCAGGGCGGCTCGCACCACACCGGGCCCGGAAACGCCGACGTGAATAACGCAATCCGGTTCGCCGACACCGTGGAAAGCACCCGCCATAAATGGGTTGTCCTCCGGAGCGTTGCACAACACCACCAACTTTGCGGGACCGATACAGCCGCGATCCGCAGTTAATTCCGCCGACCGACGAATGACACGTCCCATCAGACCGACCGCGTCCATATTAATGCCCGCCTTGGTCGAACCGATATTCACCGATGCACAGATATGCTCGGTTTCGGCAAGTGCCTGCGGAATCGCCTCGATCAACTCGCGGTCACCCGCGGAAAACCCCTTATGTACCAACGCAGAAAAGCCGCCGAGGAAGTTGACACCGCAAGCGACCGCGGCGCGCTCGAGTGTCTTCGCCAGCTTGACCGCATCACGATTCTCGCACGCCGCGAGCACCATCGCCGCAGGGGTGATGGAGATGCGTTTATTGATGATCGGGATTCCAAGCTCTTTTTCGAGAGACTCACCAGTGCTCACCAGATCCTTGGCGCAGCGGGTAATCTTATCGTATACCTTCGCGCACATACGATCAACGTCGCTGTCACAGCAATCGAGCAGAGAAATGCCCATTGTAATGGTGCGCACATCCAAGTTTTCATCCTGGATCATTGTGATGGTTTCGAGAATATCTTTTACATTTATCATACCGACTGCCCTCACTTAAATGGTATGCATCGCGTTAAAAATATCCTCGTGCATACAATGAATGACGAGATTGCTTTTCTGTCCCATCTCCATCATCTCGTCCACGAGCTGTGTGAACGGAATGGTGCTCTTGGAGATATCCACCATCATAATCATCGCAAACATATCCTGCACAATGGACTGAGTGACCTCCATGACATTGATCTGGTGCTCACTGCATTTGGTGGATACCTTTGCGAGAATACCAACCGCATCCTTGCCGACAACGGTAATCACTGCACGCATAATATAAACCTCCGCATAACCAATTTTCTCTATTGTACCACAACCTTGCAAAAAAAGAAAGGCTTATATTGCATATTTTTCGCAAATTTACGCATACTCCCAATATCCGCAATATCCAAAACCCAACCATCGGAAAGGAGTCATTTCTATGATCAGCAAGATTGCTCTCGCACTTACCATCATCGGCGCGCTCAACTGGGGCAGCATCGGTCTGTTCCAGTTCGATCTCGTCGGCTGGATCTGTGGCGGTGCCGGCACCCTGTGGGCAAGGATCATCTTCACCCTCGTCGGTCTCGCGGGTATCTGGTGTATCTCGCTGCTTTTCTCTTCTCCCAGAGAACGGGATCACTGATCAGACGAAAGACGGGCGAAGAGCGGCTGATTTACCGTCGTTTTTCGCCCGTTTTTGTCATTCTACCGTCAGTAGAGTGACCAAAAAGAAACTCTACCGAGCCCGAACCGGTGGTTTAGTTGCCGATCGAAGCGGTAGGTTGCTCTTGTGGTGAAACCGCTGTATACTGCTATTGTCAGCTCGGTCGAACAACACGGTTCGATCGGCGTTTTACTTTACTTAAGGAGTACGGATTTATGAGCAACTACATTATTTATACCGATTCCGGCTGCGACATCACCCCCGATCTGCTCGCGCAGTGGGGCGTCAAGCACTGCGAACTGCGTTTTCTCTTTAACGGCGAAGAAAAGAGCTATACCAATCGCAATATGAATGCACAATCATTTTATCAAAGAATGCGTGACGGCGATAGTGCCAAAACTTCCGCCGTTAATGTGGAGGAATTTAAGGACGCCTTCGAGCAGGAGCTGAAAGCAGGTAACGATGTGCTGTACATAGGCTTCTCCTCCGGTCTGAGCACCACCTACAATTCGGCACGCATCGCCGCGGAAGAATTACAGGAGCAATATCCCGAGCGTAAGCTCATTGCCATCGACAGCCTTGCCGCTTCGGCGGGACATGGACTGCTCGTCTATCTGACGGTACAGCAGAAAGAAAAAGGCGCAACCATCGAAGAAGCCGCGGCATATGCTGAAGAAATGAAATGGAGACTGTGTATTTGGTTTACCGTTGATGACCTCGAATATCTCAAACGCGGCGGTCGTGTCAGCCCGACGGTGGCGTTTGTCGGGGGTCTGCTCGGCATCAAACCCGTGATGTTTATGGATAACGAGGGGCATCTCATCAACCGTTCCAAGGTGCGCGGTCGCAAGGCTGCCATTCAGGCTTTGGCGGATAAATACACCGAACTGGCGACGGATAAGAAGGGTGGCAGTGTGTTTATCTCCCACGGCGACTGCGAAGACGATGCCAAACTTCTCGCAAAGCTTATCAAGGATCAGCACGGTGCCGATACGCAGGTCATCACCTTCGTTGGTCCTGTTATCGGCTCCCACTCGGGACCCGGAACACTCGCTCTGTTTTTCGTCGGTGAAGAAAGGAAATAATCTGTGACGCGCACAAGACTATCTGATCGTCAACTGCCCGATTACACCCGCGGCGAAGAAATCTTTAATATGGTCTCGCACATCGTCGGCGGCGGTTTCGGCATCATCGCTTTACTCGCATGTCTGGCAGTCGCGATCCTGCACCGCGATGTTTGGGGCATCGTGTCCGCCGCGATCTACGGCGGGTCAATGATCACCTTATATACAATGTCCAGTGTCTATCACGGACTTCGTCCCCCAATGGCAAAAAAGGTGATGCAAGTACTGGATCATTGT
The DNA here is from genome assembly GCA_045596345.1 of Acutalibacteraceae bacterium. Taxonomy (GTDB): domain Bacteria; phylum Bacillota; class Clostridia; order Oscillospirales; family Acutalibacteraceae; genus UBA5905. Next base: position 2,944 of record JAZOCG010000144.1, on the reverse strand, counting down.
ACCATCTACTTTCTTATCGGCGGCACCTATACCCCCATTCTGCTGTGCTGTATCCGACCGACCCACCCCGTGTGGGGGTGGACACTGTTCGGTATTGTGTGGGGATTAGCGGCGATGGCAACGGTGTTCACCGCCATTGATCTCAAAAAATACAACGTACTATCCATGATCTGCTACATCGGGATGGGCTGGTGCATCGTATTCGCCGCCAAGGTCGCGATCGAAACCATCCCCCTGCCGGGGCTTCTGTGGTTACTGGCGGGCGGTATCGCCTACACCGTCGGCGCAGTGCTGTACGGACTGGGCAAAAAGATGCGCTATATGCATTCGATCTTCCACTTGTTCGTGGTGGCAGGGAGTATATTACAGTTTGTGTGTATTGTCGGATATATTTTATAAAAGGAAAAGGGAGAGGCTGTTGCCTCTCGCTTTTTGCGTTATTGGATATTACGCCAACGCGGCGGTGTCGCGGGCAATGACCATCTCTTCGTCGGTCGGGATGACCCACGCGGGGATGGCGGAATCTGCGGCGGTGATCAGCTGCTCCTGACCGCGGATATTGTTCGCCTCGGCGTCGAGTTTCATACCGAGATAGCCCAGAGCCTCAATGACTTCTGCACGCAGTTTCGGCTGGTTTTCGCCGACACCCGCGGTGAACACCAGACCGTCCAGACCGCCGAGCGCGGCGACGTACGAACCGATGTACTTAATGATCTGATACGAGCGCATATCCCACGCGAGCTTGGAACGCTCCTCGCCGCGCGCGATCGCCGCATCGATATCGCGGTCATCGTTATACTTGCCGGAGATACCAAGCATACCGGACTTCTTATTCATAATGTCGTCCATCTGCTTCGGGGTAAGACCCTCCTTCTCCATCAGGAAGGTAACGACCGACGGATCAAAGCCGCCCGAGCGGGTACCCATCATAAAGCCGTCCAGAGGGGTCATGCCCATCGTAGTGTCAACGACCTTGCCGCCCTTGATCGCCGCAAAGGAGGAGCCGCTGCCAATGTGGCAGGTGATGATGCGAGCATCCTTCTTGTCGCCCAGCAGTTCGGCACAACGCGCGCTGACATACCGGTGGGATGTACCGTGGAAGCCGTAGCGGCGCACACCGTATTTTTCATAATACTCATACGGCAGACCGAACATATACGCCTTGGGCTCCATCGTTTGATGGAAGGAAGTATCGAATACCGCGACCTGCGTGATGTCAGCACCGAAAGTGGCGGTAGCCGCCTCAATGCCCTGCAGAGCGGGCGGATTATGCAAAGGAGCAAGTGCCTTATAGGTCTCGATATCCTTGATGACCTCGTCGGTGATGACGACCGAGCGATCATACTTTGCGCCGCCCTGCACCACACGGTGACCGATCGCGTTGACCTCGGACAGATCATCAATCACCTTACCCTCGCCCTGGGTGAGTGCCTGTTTCACCTGCGCGAATGCTTCGGTGTGGTTACGCATCGTGGGGGTGGACTTCCACGCATTGCCGTATGCCTTATGCGTAAAAATACCATCGTCCAAACCGATGCGCTCGCAGATGCCCTTCGCGAGAACTTTCTCGCCGTCCATATCAATAAGTTGATATTTCAGAGAGGAACTACCCGCATTGATAACCAAAACTTTCATTTTCAAGACTCCTTATTGATTTTATTGGAAAAATATCGTATTATATAATAACCTATTCGTGTGAAAATTTCAACCATTATTTGGCGAGGAGGGGAAAATTTGCGAGTTACCGGCATTATTGCGGAATACGACCCGTTTCACAACGGGCACAAAGCGCACATTGACAGCATACGCGCGGACGGCGCGACCCATATAGTCACCGTCATCAGCGGCTCATTCACCCAACGCGGCGAACCGGCACTGTTGACAAAGTTTGACCGCGCACAGATGGCTCTTGCGTGCGGTGCGGACTTGGTGCTGGAAAATCCGCTCCCCTTTGCGATGGCGTCGGCAGAACGCTTTGACGTCGGCGGCGTATTTGTCTTATACGCGCTCGGGTGTATCGACACCCTTTCCTTCGGCAGTGAGTGCGGCGATATTACCGCGCTGCAGGCTGTTGCCGCGTTGATGGACACACCAGCCTACGAACAGGTGCTCAGGGAGGCGTTAACGACGGGGATCCCCTACGCCGCCGCACGCCAAAAGGCGGTCTGCTTGTGTAAAGGCGAGAACCTTGCCACTCTGCTGGAGCACCCAAACAACACCTTGGGGCTGGAATATGTCCGAGCCGCGGCGAAGATGGACGCCGGTTTCCGCTTTCACACCCTTAAGCGAGTGGGCGCGGCGCACAACACCGTGGAAATATGCGACAACATCGCCAGTGCCAGCCATCTGCGCTCACTCATCCGCGGTGAACAAGCCGAAAACGCTATGCAGTATATGCCGAAAGCACCGGCGGAGATTTTGCGCGGTGCTGTCGCGGTCGGTCACGTTGCTATACACACTGACGTGTTAGAAAACGCCTTGCTCGCCCGTCTGCGTGCAATGACGCTTGCGGATTTTGCTGCACTGCCCTACATCTCCGAAGGATTAGAACATCGGTTATACCAAGCCGCGCGCATAGCGGGAAGTGTCAATGAATTACTCGACGCAATCAAGACACGCCGCTACCCCACCGCACGCCTGCGCCGTATCCTATGGGCAGCGTTATTGGAACTGCCGCACGAAAACACGTATCCCACCCCGCCGTATATCCGCGTGCTCGCTATGAACGACCGCGGGCGGGAGATCCTCTCCGCCGCCTCGCCCACCTTGCCGATCCTCACGCGTGCTTCGCAGGTGCGCGAACTCCCCGCCGAGGCGCAGATGCTGTTCGCGCTGGAATGCCGTGCAACCGATGTGCACGCGCTTGCGCTCACCTCACCACTCCCCTGCGGCACAGATCTGACGAATAAAATATAAAAAATCGCCCGTTCCGAATGGAACGGGC
>JAZOCG010000143.1:0-3559 GCA_045596345.1 Acutalibacteraceae bacterium | reverse complement strand
GGAAGCGCGGTTGACCAAGTCTACCGCATAGTTCGACGTAGCAATGGCATTCGGGTGGGGGTTAAACACCACACCGTTACCGGCGGCGATCATACCGATACTGTTACAGATGACCGTTTCGCTCGGGTTGGTACTCGGCGTAATACTGCCGACCAGACCAAACGGTGCCATCTCGATGAGCGTCAGACCATCGTCGCCCGTGCGGGCGGTCGGTTGGATATCCTCGGTACCGGGTGTTTTGTTCGCAACGAGGATATGTTTGGCCGTCTTATGATCAACACGCCCCATACCTGTCTCCGCTACACCGATCTGCGCCATAATGTGCGCTTCCTCACGGGTCAACCGACGAATTTCGGTGATGATCTTCTCACGTTGATCGACGGTCATAGCACGCAACGCCTTGTACCCTTCCTGGGTGGCGGCAATCGCGGTGTTCATATCCGTGAAGATACCGGTCAGCGTACGTCCGCGATACTGTGTGCTGTCCCATTCAGCTTTCGCCTCGGCGGGTGCCGCAGCGGTTGCCTTGGGCATGGTACGAAGCACACTTTCCACGATCTGACTGATCTGGGCTTCGCTGATTTCAATCGCCATTTATATCAACTCCTTTTCATAAAAATCTTTGGCATATTCGGCGAGTGCCGTGTCCTGCTCGGCGGTACCGCCGCTGACACCAAACCCACCGACAATCACGCCGTTCTCTACAAGCGGCACACCGCCGCCAAAGATCACGATGCGTTGATTGTTCGTAAATTGTATCCCATAGAGAGAACCGCCCGGTTGAGCCAGATGGCTCAACTCCTCGGTCGACATTTTCAGCGACACGGACGTGAACGCCTTGTTCATCGCGATATCGACACTGGCAATAAAGGCATCGTCCGCACGAAGCATCGTGACGGGGTTACCGCCCGCATCACATACGGCGGTGACCACTTTAACACCTTGCTGTGCCGCGTGAGCTCTCACCGCTTGACATAGCGCGAGTGCTTTGTCGCAGAAACCGTTACTTGCCATCGCCGTCGACGACGGACCGGAACTCGTCTGCGGAGCGCGGCGGTCACACAAGCGAGCGAGCGCATACAGCAGATCCGACAGCCGATTAAGCCACGCGAGCATCTCGCGGGTGAAGCCACCCGTACGGGATGCCGTCACTGCACAGCGTTCTGCTCGTCGGGCAACCGTGCGCGCGACATCAAGTGCCGCACCGCCGACTGAACTGCCCGCCAGAACAAAGCCGTCGTTGTCCGACGTATTCTCCGTTACCGCGTCGATGGCACGCTCCAACTGAGCAACCTGTTCGCGGTCTACAAATCGCTTACCGCCTGCCAATTCAGCGGATACCGCTATGACATCCTCTTGCAACTGCTCAAGGATCGGTGCAATGTCCGCCGCGTGTCGCTTGGCAACACCAAGTTGCGCACCCAATTCATCCAGCGTGCCGAGCACGTCGAAGATCGGGCTGTTCTTCGGGATATGTTGTCTTGTCAAGGTGCTGGCGTGTCCGGTATCGCCGGCCTTGGTATATAACTTCGTAGCAGCCAACTCCTTATCTCTGTTGTTTATCCGCCGATCTGACAGCGCAACCCGCTCTGTTCAGCCACGCGCAGAAGCATCTGCATATGCTCGTCCGTCGGCGGCAGAATATCGGGCAACGTGTATTCCCGACCGAGCCAGGTGTATTTATCCTGACCGAGACGGTGATACGGCAGTAGGTGCAACTCCTCTACGTTTGGCAGAGAAGCCGCAAATCGAGCGATCGCGCCGATCTCCTCAGGTGTATCGTTAAACCCGGGAACGGTCGGTACTCGAATAACCAACCGTTTTGCATTGGCGGCGATCTTCTTCGCGTTTTCCAACACCAGGTCGTTTGGATGACCGATGTAGGCTTTATGTTTCGCAGGATCCATATGTTTGATATCCATCAGGTAGGAGTCCAGATTCGGCAACACCTTCGCGATGACATCATCATAGGAAGCGAATGCAGTCGATTCAATGGCGGTGTTCAGTCCCTCGTTCTTTGCCGCCTTGAGCAAGGCAATAGCAAACTCCGGTTGACTGAGGCATTCACCGCCCGACAGCGTGAGTCCGCCGCCCGATCGCCAAAAGAAATCGCGATCCTTCACGACCTCTTTCATCACCTCACCGACCGTCACATCGCGACCGATGGTTTTAGGAACACCGTTCACATTCATCGTCTGGATGTCAAAATTCTGCATCTCCGGGTTGCAGCACCAGCGGCAACGGAAACGACAGCCTTTAAGAAAGACGATGGTACGAATACCGGGACCGTCGTGAATGGAAAAACGCTGAATATCGGCGATGCGACCGCGTACATTACGTACGTCTTGTTCCAAATCACTCACCGCCGATCAGAAGCCAGCCTGCTCGGTGCGGCGGATGATGTCATCCTGCAGAGAGCGGGACAACGTCGTGAACAGAGCACTGTAGCCCGCAACACGCACAACCAAGGATTTGTACTTCTCAGGATGTGCCTGCGCGTCGAGCAGAGTTTCGCGGCTGACAACGTTAAACTGTACATGGGAACCCTTCTTATCAAAGAAGGTATGGACCAACGCCGCGAAGTTCTCCAGACCCGCACGACCCGACAGAGCCGAGGGATGGAACTTCATATTATACAGTGTACCGTTGGAAGCGTTGAAGTGATCGAGGCGAGCAACCGAGGACGCCGCCGCGGTCGGACCGCTTATATCCTTACCTGCCGAGGGCGAAACGCCGTCCGCCACCGGCTCATAAGCCAAACGACCGTCGGGAGTAGCACCCGTCTGTGCGCCGAGCGGCACATTCGCCGACACGGGATACAGACCTGCTTGATACGTACCGCCGCGCGGGTTGTCGTATTTCTCCACCGCGTAGCTGTAGCAGCCTGCGGCACGGCGGGCATACACGTCCACCTCGGGGATGTCGTTGCCGAATTTCGGCATCGCGTCAATCTCCGCTTTGATCTGCTGATACCGCTCACGGTCAGCCGCACCCAGAGTGTTGGCACTGACCAGTTTCACAATTTGGGTGACCGTGGCCTCATCGACCTTCTGACCACCTGCGGACAAGCCCTTGACGATCTCAGCGGTCACGCGCTCAACGTCAGCGGGATCCACCGTACCGAAACCAAAGTTATGGTCCAGGGCGGCTTTCAGCTCCGCCATCGTGAACTTATGCTTCTCGAACACCAGCTCTTTAATCGCGTAGAAGGCATCCGCCATATTCGCCACACCGAAGCCCTGAGGACCGGTGAAGTTGTAGACCGCACCGCCGCTCTGCATAGGCAGACCGCGACCGATACAATCCTCCACCATCGAGGACTCAAACGGCAAGGGGCAACGCTCTGCGTGCGCGACATCGATCGCGTTGTCCGCGTTGACCATCAAACTGACGAGATACTCCGTCTGCTTCTGATACGCTTCGAAGAACTCTTCGAAGGTGGTCATCTGCGTGACATCGCCGGTGGGGATACCCACCATCTGACCGTCATCCATACCGTTGTGGATCACCAACTCCACCACACGGCACATATTGAAGAATGCGGCATCGTGCCAACCCT
>JAZOCG010000142.1:0-3677 GCA_045596345.1 Acutalibacteraceae bacterium | reverse complement strand
ATTACGATGACGGCAATATCGACGATCGTGTTCATTATAACGCTTGGTAATACGTGAACGGGATCTTGTGAACGGGGAAATCTGCCTCTATAATGTGTTTTGGTTTAGTAATCCACCCCTCGAGGGTGACACTCTCGAGGGGTGTTTATTTAAATTTCACTTGGACTTCGCGCGCGGTGGAAGCTGCCTATCCTTAATATAGTGGCTTTGGTTTACAGAAAGTCATTAAACGCCTCGCTTTCCGTTTTTGAACTTAACGTTTTTCCGAAAAAAATCTCGTCATACTAAAATTTTGCGATTTTTTTAACAATTATCAAAAAAACGCGAAAAAACACTGGAAAACGCGCGCGAAACGTGCTATAATTTTATGCGGCGTAGTCTGCCCGTTGGCAAACGACGTGACGGGCAGCGCTAGACGAACATTCTGTAAGGAGGACATAGGCAAATGCAAAAGAAAATCAGCTCGATTCCCTTCTCCGGAACACCCGAGCAGGAAGCCCAGCTCAAAGCGGTCATCGATGCCAACAAGCACGACCCGACGCGCGTGATGGGTGTCATGCAGGAGGCGCAGGGAATCTACGGCTATCTGCCGATCGAAGTACAGCAGATGATCGCGGACGGTATGGGGGTACCGCTGGAAAAAATTTACGGCGTGGCAACCTTCTATGCGCAGTTTGCGCTGTCCCCGAAGGGTAAGTACAACATCTCCGTGTGTCTGGGTACCGCTTGCTACGTTAAGGGCGCAGGCGACATCATGGATAAGCTCAGCGAGCGTCTGGGCATCGGCGCGGAGGAGTGCACCCCCGACGGGAAATATTCGCTGACCGCTTGCCGTTGCATCGGCGCGTGCGGTCTGGCGCCCGTGCTGACGGTTAACGAGGACGTTTACGGCCGACTGACGGTGGACGATGTCGATGACATCCTCGCCAAGTACGCGGACTGATAATCCTCTATCAAACAGTAAAGGAACAAGCCATTATGAAGATCTGTACTATCCGAGAGCTGCTGGATGCACAGGTACTCGTCGGGGAGGAAAACCTCGGCAAGCACGTGTATTCCGCCTGCGGCAGCGATATGATGAGTGACGTGCTCGCGTATGTCAAGGACCAAGCGGTGTTGCTGACGGGTCTTGTCAACGCGCAGGTCATCCGCACCGCCGAGATGATGGATATGGTATGCATCGTCTTCGTGCGCTCCAAAGAGCCCACCGCGGAGATGCTTCGCCTCGCTGAGGAGAGCGGCATCGTCGTGATGAGCACCAAGAAGCGTATGTACGAGGCGTGCGGCATTTTGTACAGCAACGGTCTTGTCGGCAATAAGGTTCGGGAGACGGCGGTATGAGTGAAGCGCTGTCCTTTCGTTTCAACGTCGACGGAGACGACTTCACCTGTGCCGGTCAGGCGTCGGTGCAGGTCAAGAAGAATTTACGGCGGTTAGGCTTGCCGCCGGAGCTCATTCGCCGCGTATCCATCGCGATGTATGAGGGTGAGATCAATATGGTTATCCACGCAGGCGGCGGCGTTGCCGAGGTGCGCGTGATGGAGGATGCCGTGGAGATCATCTTGGAGGACCAAGGCCCCGGCATCGCGGATATTGAGCAGGCGATGCAGGCAGGCTTCTCCACCGCCCCCGACAGCATTCGCTCGCTGGGGTTCGGTGCCGGTATGGGCTTGCCGAATATGAAACGCTATACCGATCATATGGCGATCGAATCCACCGTCGGCGTCGGCACGCGCATCGTGATGCGTGTCAACCTCGACAGCTGAATCGGAGAGATGCAGTATGAAACCATATGAACATTCGGTCTTCTTGGACATACACAAGTGCACCGGTTGCACCACCTGCCTGCGGCATTGCCCGACGGAGGCTATTCGCATCCGTGACGGTCACGCCGTTATTAATGAGGCACGCTGCATCGATTGCGGCGAGTGCATCCGCGTCTGTCCGCACAAGGCGAAGAAATCGCGCCGCAGTCAACTGGACGCGATGGACGGGTACAAATGGAAGATTGCGCTTCCTGCCCCGAGCCTTTACGGGCAGTTTGACAACCTCGATGACGTGGATTATGTGCTGAACGGGTTGTTGCGTATCGGGTTTGACGAGGTGTACGAGGTGTCCAAGGCGGCGGAGTTGGTTTCCGCCTACACACGGTTTTATCTTGGCACCGAGGGTGTGAAAAAGCCGGTCATCAGCTCGGCTTGTCCGGCGGTTATGCGGCTTATCGCCCTGCGGTATCCTTCGCTGAGCGAGAACGTGATGCGGATGTTGCCGCCGATGGAGGTTGCCGCCAAGCTCGCGCGCGAAAAAGCGCAAAAGGAGCATCCTGAGCTTGCGCCCGAGGAGATCGGCGTCTGCTTTATCTCTCCCTGCCCTGCTAAGGTGAGCTACGTCAAGAACGGCTTCGGCGATTATACGAGTCAGGTCGACGTCGTGGTGTCCATCAAGGACATTTACTTCCTGCTCATCAACGCGATGTCCCACGACGATGCAATGGACAGCTTGTCCGAGTCGGGGATGATCGGCATCGGTTGGGCGCGCTCGGGCGGTGAGGCATCGGCGCTGTTTAACGACAACTATCTTGCCGCAGACGGCATCGAAAACGTCAACCGCGTTCTCGACCAGATCGAGAACGGCAACATCCCGTCGTTGGAGTTTGTGGAGCTGAACGCGTGTACCGGCGGCTGTGTCGGCGGCGTGATGACCATCCAAAACCCCTTTATCGCCAAGGCGCGGTTGCAGAATTTGCGTCGGTATTTGCCGGTCAGCCGCAACTTCCTTCCGACGGATGAGCAGTATATTCCGGCGGAATATTTCTTTGACGAGGTACCCGAATATCGCGGTGTCTCGCAGCTCGGTAACACGATGGCGGAGTCGATGCGGATGATGGCGGACATTCAGACATTGCGCGGACAGCTCCCCGGGCTGGATTGCGGTGCCTGCGGTGCGCCGACCTGCCGCGCGTTTGCGGAGGACGTTGTGCAAGGCACGGCTAAGGCAAGCGATTGCCTAATGACGATGCGCGAGGAGCTGAGCGCCTATCTTGCCGATAAGGAGGCTTCCCATGACGGTCAGTGAACTGCTTAGTCGCGCCGATTTGACGGCGGTGGCGTTGCCGGAGGGTGACCGCGAGGTCACGGGCGTGTACATCGGCGACCTGCTTAGCTGGGTGATGGGGCGCGCATCCTCCGGCGATGCGTGGATCACCATTATGTCCAATCGTAACATCGCGGCAGTGGCGACATTGGCGGATACCGCCTGCGTCATTCTCGCGGAGGGCGTGCAGCCCGACGAGGGCGTGGCAGAGCTTGCCGAGCAGAAGGGCATTAATCTTCTGCTAAGCGAAGTCAGCGCGTACGAAACCGCCCTGCGTCTGCGCGATGCCTTATGAGCCGCTATTACTACGATCTGCACATCCACTCCTGCCTGTCGCCCTGCGGCGACAACGACAACACCCCGAACAACATCGTCGGGATGGGGGTGCTGGCAGGCTTGCAGATCATGGCGCTTACCGACCACAATACTTGCCGCAACTGCCCTGCCTTTTTCGCCGCGGCGAAGAAGCGCGGCATCATCCCCGTTGCCGGTATGGAGCTGACCACGGCGGAGGACATCCATATGGTGTGCCTGTTCCCCGACTTAGAGGGCGCGATGGCGTTTGACGAGGAGGTTTCACGGCA
>JAZOCG010000141.1:0-4494 GCA_045596345.1 Acutalibacteraceae bacterium | reverse complement strand
ACCTTGTTTTCTCACAAAAAAACCAAAAAACAACCCCCCCGCCGGAAGCCGCGCCTTCGGGGGCGGTTTGTTTATAATGCAGTTGGATTGGGCGGAGAGCCCGAGGGGAGGTGAATGGGTACTCGCTCACCGACAACATGCTTGATTCCGTCGGCACTCTTTTGACAGATCTCCAATAGGATACGCCGATAGGCCATATCCGCGGTCGATGGATTCGGGTGCAGGGTGGTGTAGCGCACCCACATCGTGTCACCACTTGCCCACACAGTATCGACACGCAGTTGAGTGGAGCCGCTCGTCAGGCGAAATTCCAGAACGACCAGTGCTTTGTCCTCGAAATAGCTTTCGGTGTAGCTGTCTGTTTCGTACTCTGCATCGAGTGCGAGTGCATCCAGCTGCGTTTTGCTTGTGATGATTCTCCCACGAAAGTCTTCGGCAAAGACCTCGTCCCGTTCGCGCACGGTTGCGCCGACGGTGAAGGGGGCTGTTGGATAGGTGCATTTCACGGTGGTTGTTTTGCTGCTTGTCGTGGTGGTTATCTGCGACGTTAAGGGACAGCGGCAGGTCGTGGACTGTTCGGTATCCTTCTGAATGGTTATCTCTTTCTCGGTCGTGGTGGTCGCGCCTGCATCTGCATTTGCTGCCGAGTCCACGTTCACTGCGACCTCGGGCGCGGAGGAGACGCTATCTTCCGTACCGCCGCATCCGCCGACAAACAGGACGAGCAGACACAAAATGAGCACCATTGTCAAACACTTTTTCATCTTCCGCACCGCCTTTCCATAGTCTTCCATCGTTTCTTCCATCTACTATACACCGCCGCACAGCCATTGGTCAACGGGCGGAAAAATTTTTCTGTCCGTTCGCAAAAATAGGCGTTTTTTAGAAGAAAAAAGCGTCAAAATTTTGCAAAAATGTTCGCCATACGCGAACAACTTGCGAATTTTCAATAAAGTTTGTCCTTTTTTTCTGTTGGTTATTGACAAAGTTTTTTTGTTCATATACAATGATATTTAATCACCCTTTTCGTGTATAAATAAAGGGGTAACAACAACGATTTTTGGAGGAATGAGACATGGCAAGAGTATACAATTTTTCCGCAGGTCCCTCGATGCTGCCGGAAAGCGTGCTGGCGAAGGCCGCCGCAGAAATGATGGACTATCAGGGTTCCGGACAGTCCGTGATGGAGATGTCTCATCGATCGAAAGTGTATCAGGGCATCTTTGACGAGACCGAGGCGCTGTTGCGCGAGGTGATGGAGATTCCCGACAACTATAAGGTGCTGTTCTTGCAGGGCGGTGCATCGACGCAGTTTGCGATGATCCCGATGAATCTGATGACCGGCAGCGGCAAGGCGGATTACGTCGTCACGGGCCAGTTCGCTAAGAAGGCGTACAAGGAAGCCAAGCTGTTCGGCGAGGTCAATCTGGTGGCCAGTTCCGAGGATAAGACCTTCTCCTACATTCCGAAGCTCGATCCTGCGACCTTTACCCCCGATGCGGATTATTTCTACATTTGTATGAACAACACCATCTTCGGCACGGTGTACCACGACCTACCCGAGACGGGTGACGTGCCGCTGGTAGCGGATGCGTCCTCCTGCATTCTGTCCCGTCCCATCGACGTATCCAAATTCGGTATCCTGTATGCCGGCGCGCAGAAGAATATGGCACCTGCCGGTGTGACGGTGGTTATCATCCGTGAGGACCTTATCGGCAAGCCGATGGATAAGACGCCGACCATGCTCGATTACGCCGCCCACGCGGAGGCCGGCTCGATGTACAACACGCCGCCCTGCTATTCCATCTATATGATGAAGCTGGTACTGGAATGGATCAAGAACGAGGTCGGCGGTCTGGATAAGATGCTGGAACGCAACGAGAAGAAGGCGGCGCTGCTGTACGACTATCTCGATACATCCAAGCTGTTCAAGAGCCCCGTTGCCAAGGAGGACCGTTCGCTGATGAACGTACCGTTCGTCACGGGCGACGCCGATTTGGATGCGAAGTTCGTCAAGGAAGCCGCCGCGGCAGGCTTTGTCAACATCAAGGGCCATCGCTCGGTCGGCGGTATGCGCGCTTCCATCTACAACGCGATGCCGATCGAGGGCGTGGAGAAGCTGGTCGCGTTTATGAAGAAATTTGAAGAGGAGAACGGCTGAGCCGTTGTCCGTTAAGGAGTATACGTATTATGAATATTTGCACACTGAATAAGATTGCCGCCTGCGGTACCGACCGCTTGGGCGCAAACTACACCGTCACTGACGAGCTGGAAGGCGCCGCAGGCGTGCTGGTGCGTTCTGCCGCGATGCACGACATCGCGATGCCTGAGAGTTTGCTCGCCATTGCGCGTGCAGGCGCCGGTGTCAACAACATCCCTGTGGATGCGTGCGGTGAGCAGGGCATTGTGGTGTTCAACACCCCCGGCGCCAACGCCAACGCGGTTAAGGAGCTGGTTATCGCCGGTCTGTTCCTGTCCTCGCGTAAGGTCGTGGACGGTATCGCGTGGGCGCAGACCTTAAAGGGCGAGGGTGATGCGGTCGGCAAGCTGGTCGAAAAGGGCAAATCCGCTTTCACCGGCCCCGAGATCTACGGCAAGAAGCTGGGCGTTGTCGGATTGGGCGCTATCGGCGTGCTGGTAGCCAACGCCGCTGTGGCGCTGGGTATGGAGGTCTACGGTTACGACCCCTACCTGTCGGTGGATGCCGCGTGGAAGCTGTCCCGTGCCATTAAGCACGCGAACACCCTCGAAGAGATCTACGCCGAGTGCGATTACATCACCGTACACGTGCCGCTGTTGCCGGCGACCAAGGGTATGCTCGGCAAGGATGCCTTTGCCGCGATGAAGGACGGTGTGCGCATCCTCAACTTCTCGCGCGACGGTCTGGTGGACTCTGCGGCGATGAAGGACGCGCTGGCATCGGGCAAGGTTGCCCGTTACGTGGTGGACTTCCCCACTGAGGAGATGCTCGGCGTGGAGAATGTTATCGCGATTCCGCACCTCGGCGCATCGACGCCTGAGAGCGAGGATAACTGCGCGATGATGGCGGCAGACCAGATCAAAGATTATCTGGAAAACGGCAACATCAAAAATTCCGTCAACTACCCCGACGTGCAGGTTGCACGCAGCGGCGACACGCGCATCTGCGTACTGCACAAGAACATCCCGAATATGCTCGCGCAGATCAGTGCGGTCGTGTCCGCCGACGGTGTGAACATCGAAGCGATGACCAATAAGTCCCGTAAGGACTTCGCTTACACGATTCTGGATATCGTGGGTGAGGCGAAGGAAAACTTCACGAAGGATATCCGCGCCATTGATGGCGTTATCCGCGTGCGCGTACTGTAATCCGTGATAAATCCCCGACCGATGCACCGCACCGGTCGGGTTTTCTTTTTGTATACGCAATTCCAAAGTTCCATAAGGCCCCCTTGTGTAAAGGTGGCTCCGCCGTAGGCGATGGGGGATTGGCAAATGAGTTCGGCTATGACAATCTCTCCGTCTCGCCTGCGGCGATCCACCTTCCTTTGCACAAGGGAGGTTATAAATACGCGAAGAATGCCGCAAAAAGGGATTGTTCTTTTGCGGCGTTTCTGGTATCATAATACAAAAGAGTAAAAGGGGGCAGACTATGAAGCGAACAATCGCGTGGCACCGACTGACGGTCGGCGTGCTGTCGCTTGCGGTGATGGTGTGGGCGCTGATGCCGTTATCCAGCCGCATTGTCAACGTCGGCGTGGTCGTGCCCTTGGCGGCAAGTCTGCTGGGTATCGCGTGGGGCTTCACACCTCCACCGCGAGAAAAACGGAAAGGATGGCGACGGAGAGTGACGGTGATCGTGTGGGTATGCGTTGGGTTGATTGCGACGATGGGCGTGGTAATCTCCTCGTTTATGGTCGCTGCGGCGGTCAATAAACCGCAAGGCGGCGAAAGCACGGTCATCGTGCTTGGCGCGCGCATCCACGGGGACCGTCCGAGCCGTATGCTGCGCGAACGGCTGGACGTTGCGGCGGAGTATCTCAAACAAAACCCCGATGCGGCGTGTATCGTGTCGGGCGGTCAGGGTGCGGACGAGCAGTACACCGAGGCGCACGTGATGAAAGCCTATCTGTGCGAGCTGGGTATCGCGCCCGAGCGGATTTTTGAGGAAGGGCGCTCGACGGACACCCATCAGAACATCGACTATTCGTTCGCCATCATTCGCGAGCAGGGACTCAGTGAACGGGTGGCAATCGCCACGCAGGAGTTCCACCAATACCGTGCCGCCACCCTCGCACGGCGCGCAGGGCTTAATGACGTGTCTGCCGTCACCACCCCGTCCCCGTTGTATCTGCTGCTGTGCTATTGGGTGCGTGAGTGCGCCGCCATCTGCCGCTTGTGGCTGTTCGGGTATTGAGAGGATAACACAATCTGCCATCAACGCCGTAGGGGCGGGCGTCCCGACCGCCCGTGTTGATCTGTACAATTCCAACGGGCGGATATAGAATCCGCCCC
>JAZOCG010000140.1:0-7914 GCA_045596345.1 Acutalibacteraceae bacterium | reverse complement strand
ATGAAAAAACTAACCGCTATTCTGTTATCCGCTCTGCTGCTCGTCAGCGTCCTGACCGCCTGCGGTCAAGGTGGCGCGCCCGAGAGCAGCTCCGCTGCCCCCGTCGAAAAAGCGAATGTCAATGTTGTCGCCATCGCGGGTCCGACGGGCGTCGGTCTTGTCAAACTGATGGACGCCAACAAGAAAGGCGAGGCGACGAACAACTACGCCTTCACCATCGTCACCGACCCCCAGCAGGCTGTCGCGGCGGTGGCTAACAAGAGCGCGGACATCGCCGCCGTCCCCACCAACCTCGCCTCCACGCTGTATAAGAAGACAAACGGCAACGTGCAGGTGCTCGCGGTGAACACGCTCGGCGTGCTGTCCATCCTTGAAAACGGCAATAGCATCAAATCCGTCGCCGATCTCAAGGGTAAGACCATCTACACCTCCGGTCAGGGTGCTAACCCCGAATACATCCTGCGCTATGTGCTGGAGAAGAACGGGCTTGACCCCGACAAGGACGTGAAGATTGAGTTTGTCGCGGACAACGACACCCTCGGCGCGCTGGTCTCCAAGGGCACGGCGAAGGTCGCGATGGTACCCGAACCCAAGGCGACCGCCTGCCTCAAGAACAACACCGCCGTCAAGAACGTGCTCAATATGACCGAGGAATGGAGCAAGGTGTCGGGCGACACCAGCACGCTGATGATGGGCTGCGTCATCGCGCGCAAGGATTTCGTGCAGGCGAATGCCGACGCGGTCGCGAAGTTCCTCACGGAATACAAGGCGTCCATCAATGCTGTCAAGGCGGATATCCCCGCCGCGGCTCAGCTGTGCGTTACCCACGGCATCATCCCGCAAGCACCTCTCGCCCAGGCGGCGATCCCCAACTGCAACCTCACCTTTGTTGACGGCAGTGAGATGAAAGCCCAGCTGTCCGGCTATCTCAAGGTGCTGTTTGACTACAACCCCGCGGCGATCGGCGGCGCGATGCCCGCGGACGAATTCTACTATGCGAAATAAGGTCAACAAATGCCTTGTCGGCGCGGCGGTCGCGGTCTTTTGGCTGACCGTATGGACGCTCGCCGGCGGCGCGGTCGGCGAGGAGATCCTGCTCCCCTCCCCCGCCAAGGTGTGCGAGACCCTGTGGACATTATGGGGCACCGCCGTCTTCTGGCGGGCAGTCGCGTTGTCGCTCGTGCGCATCCTCAGCGGCTTTGTCGCCGCGGTGGTCGTCGGCACACTGCTCGCCGTGCTCACCACCCATTGCCGCCCGATGCACGTGCTGCTGTCGCCGCTGCTGCACATCGTGCGGGCGGCGCCCGTGGCTTCCTTTATCATCCTCGCGTACGTGTGGATCCGGGTGCAGATCCTGCCCGCGTTCATCGCCTTTCTGATGGTGGTGCCGCTGATTTGGGCAAACGTCTGCGAGGGTATTCGCAACACCGATAATAAACTGCTCGAGACCGCGCGAGTCTTCCGCCTCGGTCGGTGGAAGACCCTCACCCTTGTCCACCTGCCGTCGGTGCGACCGTATTTCACTGCCGCCTGCACGACAGGACTTGGTTTCGCGTGGAAATCCGGCATCGCCGCCGAGGTCATCTGCACACCCGCCGATTCCATCGGTAAACAACTTTACAGTGCGAAAGCTTATCTCGAAACGCCTGAGGTGTTCGCGTGGACGGTGACGGTCGTGTTGCTCAGCGTTCTTCTTGAATGGATGCTGTTGCGTGCCGTCCGCCGCAGAAAGGCGGTGAGCGTATGAGCATTGCGATGAACAACGTGACCTTCGGCTACAGCTCAGTCAAGATCTGCAAGGATCTCAGCTGGACATTGCCGAACAGCGGCGTTGTGTGCCTGTGGGGACCGTCGGGGTGCGGTAAAACCACGCTGTTACGCCTGCTCGCAGGACTGGAAAAACCGCAAGCAGGCTCGGTTGAGCCGACGGATCGAGTGGTATCAATGGTATTCCAAGAGGATCGGCTGCTGCCGTGGTTGACGGTGCGAGAGAATGCCGCACTCGCATGCGACGACGAAGCACGGGTGGACGAACTGCTCGCGGCGGTCGGACTGACGGACTACGCCGACAGCACGCCCAACACCATCAGCGGCGGTCAGCAGCGGCGCGTGGCACTGGTGCGTGCGCTCGCCGCAAGCGGCGAACTGCTCTTACTCGACGAGCCGTTCACGGGGCTCGACGAGGAAACCAAAGCACTTGTGCTACCACTGATCCGTGAGGCGGCGAAATCGCGTCCCGTGGTACTGGTTACTCATATCGCCGCCGAAGCCGAGGCACTCGATGCAACGATCCTTCAGCTCGGCGAGATTCCCCTAACGGGAGAATTAATGACCCCAGTAAAATAAAGAGAAAAAAGTTCGAAAAATCCGCTTTTTTCTCTTGACAAATCGACATAAATGCTATAAGATATACCTTGCGCTCGGCGAGAGGACATCCCGCCGAGCGGAATATGGGCCCGTAGCTCAGCTGGGAGAGCGCACGGTTCGCATCCGTGAGGTTCGAGGGTTCGATCCCCTTCGGGTCCACCAAAAATACGGCATACCGCTTCTGCGGTGTGCCGTATTTTCTTCGCTGGGACACGCAAGGGCGGAGAACCCTCCATATTTGCCGATAGGCAAATATTAATGAGGTCGGCGCAAGCCGAACTCAGGGGTTCAGATCCCCTTCGGGTCCACCAAAAAGACAAGCCTGCAACCCCTTGCGGGTTGCAGGCTTTTCTTCTTCATTGGGACACGCAAGGGTGGAGAACCCTCCATATTTGCCGATAGGCAAATATTAATGAGGTCGGCGTGAGCCGTATAATGTGCTCCAAAAAAGATCAGTCTGCATCATATAAGGTGACGTAGACTCTTAATAGTATGCAAGTATATCGCCTTTACACATCAACGAACATCCATATCCAGCCACCATTGTGCAGTATTGCCGCCGGTACAGATAGAATAAACGATATAGTGCCCCTTTTCTCCAACCGTTTGACGGAATGCGAGGTCAACGCCCTCTAAAACCACGATTTCTTGCCCGTTTTGCGGTTGTACACAGTAAGCATCGAAGAGCGTTTTACTGTACTGCATATAATACGTCTGCAATTCCTCAAGCGAGCGGTCACTCTTAATCAACACAGCCGAAAAATACTGCACGTGCCCCGCCGTTTTTGTGAACCGACCGGCCAATGAGGTGGTTTCCAACGCGATAGCATATTCTGTCGGTGTAAGTGCTTTCAACGCCTTGGCTTGCCGCATCGCTATAGCATTATTAGCGATCGGCACCGCCAATCCCATTATCAATAACACCACCGCAAGCACGATCATAATCACACGAATGGCTCGGCGATAGCGGTCTTTTGTTTTATTATTCAGCATCAGTTTTTCCCCTTATGTAACAATGTCGTTGACGGCAGAAACAACACCGCACCCAATCCCGTGTTGATCGCGGCAGTCACGGGCAACGCGACATTCAACCCGATGCTTATACCGAACACTAACAATACGATCAGCGGCAACGCCACCGCCAGCATACGCAACAACAGTTGCAACATCGCGGTAATCTCCTGCGGCAGAGACGACGGCAATACCAGATGTAAAAACAACCCGATCACCGATAACAGAAGATCGCAAGTCAGGATCACCAAAAGCCAACCAAGTGCTTCGAATATCGAAGCGCGCAACACCACAGTTGCGATCAATAACCCCGGCAGTACATCCATCAATGTATCATAGCTACCCGCCAGCAACGCGTACAACAGCTTCTTACGGGCACTCTCGGGCACCAAAAAAAGATAATGACCACTCATATCCGCTTCCAGCGGATTACCGAGGTTACGAAAAAACGCCATTACCAGCACGATTGCCGCCGGCACGACCAACAGATCGGCAGGACGGGTATCCCCGCCTCGCGTCAGCCAGATGATCGCCGCCGACACTAATAAAAACGTTCCGAAATAGGTGATGCAGGTGTTGGAGAACACCCGTAGTTTGGCAAAGCGGTGGCGATTGATCACACCCTTATACAAAAACATCACCGCACCTTCACCGCGCCGAAAGACATCCCGTTGTAAGCGATCGGCACGCTCCTTCTTACGCTGAAACAAACCGCCCTCGCTCGCAGCATCTAGTGTCGCCTGCGTTTCGGCGGCGTGAGCCAGCGCATCCTCGTAAAAATCCGCCTTCATACGCCATGCGAGCCACGCAATCAACCCGCCGCACGCGACAACACCGATCGCACACAACACGATCGCAAACCATTGTCCGTCAATCGCAAAACCGACAACACCCTTCAACCAACCCCACAGCGGAACGTAACGGCTACCCTCACCGCCAAATAACCACAGCGCAGCTTCCGGCAAGGTCATCTCCTTTACAGAACTGACCGCGTACGTGCCAACCAACAGAAGAGCAACAAAACCAAATACAGACGGGCGAATGAAATTTCGCACGCGCGGATGGGTCGCAGCGAGCGTATAGGTCAGCACACTGAGTAATTTTCCTAAAAACAGCGTCAGCAACCAGCATACAAAAAGCGACACCGCCACCCCTACGCTCAACCCCATATTCATTACCAAATTGGGGAGCTGAAACAACAGATACAGCGAAGCGACAAATTCCTTCCCCATTTGCAGGATCATACGAAACAGCAACACCGACTGCGGTCGCAACGGTGCGGTAAATAAAAAGTTCACATCCGACATTAGGAAGATGCTGCTGCCGTTTTTATCCCCGCCATAGACATTTGCCAATAGAATAAGCAAAATAACCCCGCCGCCGAGTGCCTCGAGCACCGTCAGCATCATTGCGGTGTCTTCAGGGGTCATCTCTTCCTCGATATACTCGTCTTCATAAACAGTATCGGTCGTATCCCCCTCAAGCAGTGAACCGATCGTACCACCTAAAAGACCAAAAACAAGCCCGAACACCAACGCGATGGCAAACACCACCACAACCCGCGTGCGAAACAACTTTTTGATGCCGTTTTTGATCGTGTGTACCATATAGTACCCAAGCAGACGCATATCAGTTGCCCTCCTGCTCGGTCAGTTTAAAGAACAGCTCCTCCAAGGAACACCCCTGTGCTGCAAGTTCTTGCGCACTCACCGAAGTTCGTACGTTTCCGTTCTGCATAATGATCGCCTGATCCCATAGATCGTCCACACTATCAATGATATGCGTACTGACAAGCAATGAACAGCCTGCGGCGCGCATCTCGGTAAACATCGCTTTGAGTTCCTTGATCGCGTGGGGATCAAGACCGATCATCGGCTCGTCAAACAGCACGTATTTCGGGCGGGGCAACAGAGCACAGCAGATACTCAGCTTCTGTTGCATGCCTTTTGACAGTTCATCACCAAACTTTTTCTTTTTATCCGTCAGTTCAAAACGATCGAGAAGTTCATTCGCATAATCGCGGTAATCCTTGAGCTTATACGCGCGCGCGATAAATTCCAAATGCTCCGCAACCGTCAAATTGGGATACAGCGCAGGCATCTCGGGCACGTAGCCCAGCAGTCGCTTCGCCTCAACACTCTTATTAGACAGGTCGTCAACATACACCGCGCCCTCGTATTTGAGAAAACCCATAATGGATTTAAGCGCGGTACTCTTACCGGCACCATTCGGTCCGAGCAAAACGGCAATCGAGCCGGGTCTCAACGTGAACGATACATCGTTATTGGCAAAGACCTTGCCGTATTTCTTGGTGAGATGTGCAACTTCCAACATACTGTCATCGCCCCCTATATTTGAAACTATCGTACCACTTTTTCCCGCCTATTGCAAGGAAAAAGCAACACAAAAACACCCGACCGCGAAAAGTTTTCGTCGGTCGGGTGCATTGCTTACAGTACCGTATATCCTTGCTGCTCCACCGCGGCTTTGAGCGTATCCGCGGGCACATCCTTCGTGAGCGTGACGACCGCCGTGCCGCTTTCGTGGCTGACCTGTGCTGCCGCGACACCGTCGAGTGCCTCCAGCACCGACTTGACGCGCCCCGAGCAGTGCGGGCACATCATACCTTCGATCTTCATCGTAATTTCCATCGTTGTTTCCTCCGTTTCTATTATGTCACCGCGGGTCTTCCGCTCAAAGCGGAAGAAATTAAGCCGCAGTGCATTGGTGACAACACAAAAACTCGACAGGCTCATCGCCGCCGCACCGAACATCGGGTTTAGCTCCCACCCGAAAAGGCTAATAAACGCGCCCGCCGCCAGCGGGATACCGATGACGTTGTAGATAAACGCCCAAAACAGGTTCTCGCGGATATTGCGGATGGTGGCGCGGCTCAACCGGATCGCCGCCGCTACGTCGGTCAGACGGCTATGCATCAGCACCACATCCGCCGCGTCGATCGCGACGTCCGTACCCGCGCCGATCGCAAAGCCTACGTCTGCGCGGGTGAGCGCGGGCGCGTCGTTGATACCGTCGCCGACCATCGCGGTCTTCCCCTCACTCATTAAGCGGCGGATGACCGCCTCCTTGCCGTCAGGCAGAACATCGGCAACGACTTCGTCAACACCTGCCGCGTTACCGATCGCCCGCGCAGTGCGCGCGTTATCTCCCGTCAACATCACCACACGGATACCCATCCGCCGCAATTCGTCAATGGCGGCGGGGCTATCCTCTTTAAGCACGTCGGCGACGGCGATGACGCCGAGCAACGTACCGTCAAGGGAAAAGTACAAGGGCGTCTTCCCTTCCTCTGCTAAGCGAGCGGCGGTATCCTCAACCGTCGCGGGGACGGCGGCGTATTCCCCGATAAAGGCGCGATTACCGCCAACAAGCAACTTACCATCCAGTGTTGCCGTCAGACCGTTACCGGGCAAAACGCGAAACGCCTCCACAGTAGCGGGGGTCAGTGCTCGCTCATCGGCATAGCGGCAGATCGCCTTAGCAAGCGGATGTTCGCTTTTATATTCAAGCGCAAACGCCGCCGCGAGTAATTCCGTTTCACTCCCTATGATCGGCAGAATATCCGTCACCGTCGGCTCGCCTTTGGTAATAGTCCCCGTCTTATCCAGTGCCACGATCTTAATTCTTCCTGCCTGTTCCAGTGACGCGGCGGTCTTGAACAGCACGCCGTGGCGCGCGCCGACGCCGTTGCCGACCATAATAGCGACAGGGGTGGCAAGACCCAGCGCGCACGGGCAGCTGATGACCAGCACCGAAATACCGCGCGCGAGCGCAAAGCCCGCCGTCTGCCCGACGAGCAGCCACACGACCGCCGTCACCGCCGCGATGGCAATGACTGTCGGGACAAACACCCCCGACACCTTATCAGCGATCTTAGCGATGGGTGCCTTGGTCGCCGCGGCATCTTCCATAATTCGAATGATCTGCGACAAGGTCGTATCCTGCCCAACACGGGTCGCGCGGCAGCGTAAAAATCCGGAACGGTTGACCGTCGCGGCGGATACCGTATCGCCTACGGCTTTGTCCACGGGGATACTCTCGCCGGTGAGCGCGGATTCATCCACCGCGCTATCCCCCTCGACCACCATACCGTCTACGGGCACAGTCTCACCGGGACGCACAACAAATATATCCCCGATCTTCACTCGCTCGATCGGCAGGATCTTCTCAACACCGTCGACCACCACCGTGGCGGTCTTGGGCGCAAGTCGCATCAGTCCGCGCAAGGCGTCGGCGGTACGCCCTTTCGAGCGCGCCTCCAGCATCTTGCCCACCGTGATCAGGGTGAGGATCATCGCCGCGGACTCGAAATAGAACTCGTGCATAAAGCTCATCACCGCGGCGTGGTCGCCCTGCCCTGCGGCAAAAACCATTGCAAACAACGCATAAGTGCTGTAGCCAAACGCCGCGCCCGCACCGAGCGACACCAACGTGTCCATATTCGGCGAGCCGTGGATAAGACTGCGCGCGCCGCTGATAAAGAACCGCTGATTGATCACCATCACGATGGCGGTA
>JAZOCG010000139.1:0-3525 GCA_045596345.1 Acutalibacteraceae bacterium | reverse complement strand
CTTTACGGCGAGAAGGAGCCGTTCCCCTCGATGCATTCGAGCAGTCCGTTGTCTTATACCATGCTTGGCGATGCGCAGACGGTACGTGAGCCGAATATTCGTCCTGAACAGATCATAGCGGTAGCGACGGCATTCATTCGCAAAGGTGAGCGGTGGGATTGCCGTGGTACGGCGTACCGTCGCCGTGCTCTGCGATGGCACAAGCTGTTGCCTGTCAGAGTACCATTGGTGCGTGCGTGCCATCTGTGGCACGGCGCGAAAAATAAACTCGCACGACTCATATCCAAATAACAAAGGAGATCGACCTATGACCACTCCGTCCGCAAACAAGTGGATATGGCAGATCGCTCGGCAGGATGTCGGGCGTATTGTGCTGCTTTCGGTGCTCACCGGCTTGTCGTCGGTGGGCGCGGTGGTGTTTGCGCTCATTTCCCGTCGGGTGGTGGATATCGCCGTCGGTGACGCACAGGGCGATCTGTGGCTATTCATCGGTCAGCTGTTTCTGGTACTGATACTTCAGATCGCGATCGATGTGTTTAATAACCAATATACCGCCCGTATCACGGGTAAGATGGAGATGCGCATCAAGGAGAGGACCTTTGGTCTGCTATTCCGTAAGCAGTGGCAAGAGGTCAGCCGTTTCCATTCGGGTGAGTTGCTTAACCGCCTCAACTCCGACAGCCACATTGTGGTCAGCGGTATCGTCGGCTTCGTGCCGAGACTGGTATCGTTGGTGTCGCGTCTGGTGGCGTGTCTCGCGGTGCTGTTGATCCTCGACGCACGCTTTACGGTGGTGATGCTGGGCTTTGGTGCTTTGTTGCTTATTGCCGGTCGCGCCTACGGAAAAAAGGTCAAAACGCTTCATAAAATCAATCAAGAAACCGATGGCAAGGCACGTGCCTTTACACAAGAAAGTTTGGAAAATCGCCTGATGATCCAAGCTTTTGAAGGCAGTGACTACGTGCAGGGTCGTTTGGATGAGCGTTTAAAGAAACATTTTGCCGCTTTTATTCGGCGCAGCCGATGGGGAGCCGCGTCCAGAGGCGTGTTGCACCTGTTGTTCTCAGGTAGCTATTATGCGGCATTGGCGTGGGGCGCGTTTCGTCTGGCGACGGATGCGATCTCCTACGGTACGCTGACCGCGTTTTTGCAGATCGTTGGGCAGATCCGAATGCCGTTTATGAATATGTCGGGGCTGATGCCGCAGTATTACAATATGCTCGCCTCTGCAGAACGGCTCGTTGAACTGGAAACCTTACCCGATGAGCCTACGATGTCGGCAGCGGCGGATTGGCGCACAAACTCATTACAGGCAATCGAGTTGGCAGGTGTGCGGTTTGCCTATGAGGCAGAACATACGGTGTTGTTGGATACCGATCTGACGATACAGCGTGGGGAATTTGTCGCGCTGACGGGTTTGTCGGGCATCGGTAAGTCGACGTTGTTTAAGCTGATGTTGGGCTTTTACCCGCCGCAGAGCGGTACGCTTACCGCCGTGACCGACAGCGGACGGTATCCGCTCGGTGCGGGTACGCGTGGATTGTTTGCATACGTGCCGCAGCAGAGTGTGCTTATGTCGGGTACGATCCGCGAAAATATCACGTTCTGTTGTCCTGATGCGACCGAGGAGGCGATCTGGGCGGCGGCAGAGACGGCGGCGATTGCGGATGTTATCCGCGAGCTGCCCGATGGGCTGGATACGCCGCTGCGCGAGCGGGGAGCGGGTCTGTCCGAAGGGCAGATCCAGCGTCTCGCGATCGCTCGTGCTGTGCTGTATGATGCGCCGGTGTTGTTGCTCGATGAGGCGACTGCCTCGCTGGATGAGCCGACCGAGGAACAGGTGTTGCGCAACCTGCGCGCACTGCCCGATAAGACCTGCCTCTGTATTTCTCATCGTCCCGCGGCACTGAAAATATGTGACCGTATTATTCGTCTGGAAGATGGGCAATTTTGTGAATAGAACCACCGAATAGTAAAAAGCCGCCGTTTGGCGGCTTTTTTCACCATCTATCAATTTAACTCTTTACATTGTGAAAGTGTTTATGTATAATAGTATAGATATCACTCGTAATGGAGGGTGCGTTATGAATTCCAAGATTAAAAACGACGAGACCGACTTTTTGTTTAAGGCGGTCTTGCAGTTAAAAACGATGGAAGAGTGCTATAAGTTCTTTGAGGACTTATGCACCGTACAGGAGATCCGCGCGATGTCTCAGCGTATTGCGGTCGCGAAGATGCTCAGCGACGGCAAGGTATACAGTGAGATCGTCAAGCAGACGGGCGCGTCCACCGCGACCATCAGCCGCGTGAATCGTTCACTGGAATATGGCTGTGACGCCTATCCGATGATCTTCGAGCGCATCGCCGCCGAGGAGAACGCCGAATGAGCGGATACGGAAGTTTCGCCGCGTTTTACGATGCGCTGACCGCCGACGTGGATTATGCCGCGTGGGCTGAGTATCTGCTGGCGTTGTTTGACCGCCACGGCGGCGCGCACGGGCAGTTACTTGACCTCGCGTGCGGCTCGGGCAGTCTCGCGCTGGAGCTTTCTGATCGCGGTGTGGACGTCATCGGTGTGGACGGGTCGCAGGATATGCTGGCTGTTGCGCGCGAAAAAGCGGAGGATGCGGGCGCGCCTGTGATGTTCCTCTGTCAGGATATGCGTGAGCTGGATCTGTACGGCACGGTGGACGGTGCGGTGTGTATGTTGGACAGCTTGTCGCACGTGTGTGACACGGCGGACGTGGGGGAGATCCTGCGCCGGCTGGGACTGTTTATCGCGCCCGAGGGCTTGTTGGTGTTCGATGTGAATACACCGTATAAACACCGTGAGGTGTTGGGGGACAACGCTTTCGTGTTCGAAGAGGATGAGTTTATGTGCGTATGGCGCAACCGCTTCTCGGAGACAAAGTGCGAGGTGTCGATGCAGCTCGATTTCTTCCTCGAGGAGGACGGCACGTACACCCGCTACACCGACGAGGTGAAAGAGCGTGCCTATTCGATGGTCACGTGGAAAAAGCTGCTCGCCGAGGCGGGGTTTGACTCGCTCGCAGTGTATGGTGAGCGTTGTTTTGATGCGCCGACGGCGGATGCCGAGCGGTGGGTATTTGTTGCGCGCAACCGCGCGATTTATCAACGAAACGGAGAGTAAGGATTTCTATGGGTAGACTGATTCGTTGCCTGACCCGTGATGCGACGGTGATGGCGATGTTTTTGGATAGTAAGGATATCGTCGCCGAGGCGGAGCGTATTCATCAGCCGTCTGCGGTGGCGACCGCCGCGCTTGGTCGTCTGTTGACCGCCGCATCGATGATGGGCGTGATGCTCAAAGGTGAGCACGAGTCGCTGACCTTGAAGCTCGGCGGCGGCGGTCCGATCGGCACGGTGATGGCGGTATCAGACAGCCACGGCAATGTGCGCGGCTATGCGCAGAATCCCATCGTCGAGATCCCGCTGAAACCCAACGGCAAGCTGGATGTCAGCGGTGCGGTGGGTTTAGACGGACAACTGTACGTAATGCGGGAT
>JAZOCG010000138.1:0-2441 GCA_045596345.1 Acutalibacteraceae bacterium | reverse complement strand
CGGTCGCCTTCGGGCTTTTTAATCGGGTTATTCAATTACCGCTGAACACGACCGGAGCCGTCGCCGCCTGCGAGCTTCTCCACCTCAGATACGGACACGCGGTTATAGTCGCCCTCGATGCTGTGCTTGAGCGCAGATGCCGCAACCGCAAACTCGATCGCCGCCTGCGTATCCTTGCCGCTGAGCAGGGCATAGATCAGACCGCCGCCGAAGCTGTCACCGCCGCCGACACGGTCGACGATATGCAGGTGATAGCTCTTGGAGAAGCAGTAGTTCTCACCATCAAACAGCATACCCGCCCAGTCATTGTCGCTCGCGGAGATGGAGGTACGCAGCGTGATAGCAACCTTCTCGAAACCGAACTTATCCATCAACTGCTTCGCCACCGACTTGTAGCCTTCGTGGTTGAGCTTGCCGCCGTAGATATCGGTGTTCTCCGCCTCGATGCCGAACACGTCCTTGGCGTCCTCTTCGTTGGAGATGCAGACGTCGACATACTGGCACAACTCGGTCATCGCCGCACGCGCCTCGTCGCGGGTCCACAGCTTGCCGCGGTAGTTGTGGTCGCAGGAGATCTTGACGCCTTTCGCCTTGGCGGC
Organism: Acutalibacteraceae bacterium; assembly: GCA_045596345.1. GTDB lineage: Bacteria > Bacillota > Clostridia > Oscillospirales > Acutalibacteraceae > UBA5905. The sequence continues at coordinate 1,842 of JAZOCG010000138.1, read as the reverse complement.
TTTGCACGCCTGCTTGCAGATCTCCACCATATCGCCGCCCAGCGCGGGGGTAATGCCGGTGGAGTGGAACCAGTCCGCACCCTCAAAGGTGGTGTCCCAGTCAAAGTCATCCGCCTTCGCCTGCTGGATGGCGGAATACGCACGGTCATAGATACAGACCGAGCCGCGCTGAGAAGCACCCTTCTCGAGATAGTAGATGCCGACGCGCTCGCCGCCGCGCACGATCTTGGAGGTATCGACGCCGAAGGCACGCAGGGAATCCACCGCCGCCTGACCGATCGCGTGCTTAGGCAGTTTGGTCACGTAGCAGCTGTCCATCCCGTAGTTCGCCAGCGACACAGCAACATTCGCCTCGCCGCCGCCGAAGGTAGCCTGCATTTGGTCATTCTGGAAGAAACGGTAGTAGCCGTTGGGAGCCAGGCGAAGCATCAGTTCGCCGAAAGTTACGATCTTAGCCATGATTATTTCCCCTCTCTTGCTTTACGGATATTTTCCATAAACAGGGCAGCATTCGCTTTGACGTCGCCCTTCATCAGGCTGCTGCCTGCGCCGACCGCGACGGCACCTGCCTTGATCCACTCGCCCGCGTTCTCGGCACTGACACCACCCGTGGGCATGATCTGCACATACGGCAGAGGTCCGCGAATATCCTTAATGAATGCCGGACCGAACAGGTCGCCGGGGAACAGCTTGAGCACGTCAACGCCCGCCTCCATCGCCGAAACAGCCTCGGTGATGGTGAGAATGCCCGCCATACTAGCCTTGCGATAGCGGTTGCACACCTTAGTGACCTCAGGGTTAAAATGCGGGGACACAATGAACTCCGCACCCGACAAAATGGCGATTCGCGCCGTCTCGCTGTCCAGCACCGTGCCGGCACCGAGAATGATCTCGTCACCGTATTTGCGGGAGATATCCTCGATCACCCGATGAGCATACGGAACGGTGAAGGTCAGCTCGATGGCACGAATACCGCCCTCGATGCACTTCTCGACGATCTCCATCGCCTTCTCAGAGGTCTCGCCGCGCACGACGGCGACCATACCGCCCTCTTTGATAGAGAGCAAAACTTCTTCTTTTGTACGCATAAGACAGTCCTCCTATGGTGTTTTTTACGGATAAGGGTTACATATTGTAAGCCCTTACAAATTCCTGCACATCTATTTTACTACACCCGCAAAAAAAATTCAAGGCGTTTTCAAAATTTTTTCGTGTTTTTGCAAATTCCCTCTTGTAATTTTTAGGGAAATCTGTATACTTATTTTTGTAAGGGCTTACAGAAAGGAGCGTGCCTATGAATATATACGATATTGCCGAGAAGGCGGGCGTATCCATCGCCACGGTCTCCCGTGTGCTGAATGACAGCCCCAATGTGCGCGCGCTGACGCGTGAACGCGTATTGGAAGTCATCCGACAGGAAGGGTATACCCCCAACGCCTTTGCCAGAGGACTGGGGCTTGGCTCGATGCGGATGGTGGGTATCCTGTGCACCAATGTGCGTGACACCTTCTATGCCGAAGCGGTCAGTTACGTTGAGGAGCATCTGCGAGAGAATAACCTCAACGCCATCCTGCGATGTACGGGACCGTCCTCCGAGGACAAAAAGCAGGCACTGGAGTATATGGTACAAAAGAATGTGGATGCCATCGTGCTCATCGGCTCGACCTTCCGCGAGGATGCGGATAACTCCCACATCGCCGCGGCGGCAAAGCAAGTACCGATCATCATTATTAACGGGTACATCGACCGACCGGGTGTTTACTGCGTCACCTGTGACGAGCGGCGCGCAGTGACCGATCTGGTGGATCAGCTTTTCCGCCGGCATAAAAAGCGCATTTTATT
>JAZOCG010000137.1:0-11671 GCA_045596345.1 Acutalibacteraceae bacterium | reverse complement strand
CCTTGAACTCCTCCACCGTCTCAAACTCGGTGGCATCCTTAATCAAATCATCGTCAATCTCCGGCAGTTCCTTCTTCTCAATCTTGTGCACCTTGCACTTGAACACCGCAGGCTTACCCGCGAGTTCGGCAGCGTGATACTCTTCAGGGAAGGTCACATTGACCTCAACGTCCGCATCCACCGCGGCACCGACAAGCTGCTCCTCAAAGCCGGGGATGAACTGACCCGAGCCGAGCACCAGCGCGTGGTTTTCACCCTTGCCACCGTCAAACGCCACGCCGTCCTGGAAACCTTCGAAATCAAAGGTGACGGTGTCGCCCATCTCGGCGGCACGGTCCTCGACGGACACCATACGAGCGTTGCGCTCCTGCAACTTCTTAAGCTCGTTCTCAATGTCCTCGTCGGTCACAGCCTCGACCTTCTTGGTCGCCTTGAGGCTCTTATAACCGCGCAGAGTGACCTCGGGCTTTACGGTGATGGTCGCCTTGAACACCAGACCCTCGGGACCGACAGACACGACGTCCAGATCGATCTTATCCTCAACGTACTCGTACTCAGAAGCCTTGATCGCCTCGTCGAGAGCCGTCGGATACACATCGTTCATCGCGGTCTCGTAGAACACGCCGGTACCGTAGGTCTTCTCGATCAGAGCGCGGGGAGCCTTGCCCTTACGGAAGCCGGGGACGGCCATTCTCTTGACGTCCTTCTTGTAGGCGGCGTTGACAGCAGCCTCGAAGGTAGCGGCGTCGACCTCGATCTCGAGCTCAACGCGGTTGTTTTCCAGTTTGGTAGCGTTTTTCAGACTCATAGCTTAATTCCTCCTGTTTTGTTGCCAAAACTTTATGATTTTTCAAATCGCGCTATATTATAACATATAGTTTTCCGTTTGACTAGCCTTTTTATAAAAATTTTCCACTTTGCCGATTATTTCGCTGTCGGTCGGATTAGGTTTGGGCAAAACCCCAATGCATCCGCGGAAATCAAACGGTATTCCGTCCCATTTTCCGTCCCGTTAAATGCCATCCGAATGCCCGCGCTGTGCACGTGCCCGTAATAGCAACGGGTGATGGACTCCTCGGCAAGCACCTGCAGAATCTCCTCACACCGCTGACCCGCGAAAAGCGGCGGATAATGTAGAAAAACGACGAGTTCGAGCCCCGTCTGCTTCGCGGCGGCGATGGATGCGCGCAGACGACCGGCCTCACGTAACAAGACAGTATGATCGGCTTCTTCCCCATCCTCATTGAACCAGCCACGGCTACCACACACCGCCAAACGGTCGTCAACGGCAACCGCATCATTATGCACGATACGCAGGGACGTGAAGCCATTCTCTTCAAAAAAAGTATCCATCTTACGGCGGGTCGTCCACCAATAATCGTGGTTTCCCTTGAAAAGCAACTTTTTCCCCGGCAAACTGTGCAGAAAGGCAAAATCCGGTTTCGCCTGCTCCAGCGACATTCCCCAGGAAATATCGCCCGCGATGACCACCGTGTCATCCTCTGACACAAGTCGCCGCCAATTCTCCTCCAGTCGCTCAACATAGCTATCCCAACCGTCAAAGACGGTCATCGGCTTATTCGTACCGAGCGACAGATGGGTGTCACCAATGGCATACAGTGCCATAGACTACACTCCTTAATTCAAATTCAACATTCCGCACACGGTGCGCCGCATACTATCGGTATCGCCGTCGCAAACGTCTGTAAAGCGTACAGCCTTGTCACCCAAATTCGCCAGCGGCGCCGGAATCGGTTCGTTTGTAGTCTTGTGCAGAGACGCTTGCAAGCTGAACGGATCACCGTCTACGCTCTCGCCGAGTGCGTCGAGAATGGCGGGCGTGAACTTGTACGGATTTGCAGTCGAAGCGATGACCGTCGGGGTAGTATCCCCGCTCGCTGCACGATACGCATCATACACGTGAACAGCCACCGCCGTGTGAGTATCCAGCAGATAACCTGTCTTATCGAACATCGCCTTGATGGTCGCGGCAACTTCATCATCGGAGGCACAACCCGCGGCAAACAGCGCGTCCATCAGCTCCTTAACGGATGCGGGCACGGTATATTGCTTATGATCACGCAAGTTTGCCATCATCTCCTCGATCGCCGCGCTATCCTCACCCGCAAGATGATACAGCAGCCGCTCGAGATTGGAGGATACCAGAATATCCATCGACGGCGAGGTGGTGGTGTAGAACGGGCGTGCTGTGTCATACGTACCGCTTTCAAAGAAATCGGTCAGCACACGGTTGCGGTTGGATGCACAGATCAGCTTATTGATCGGTGTGCCCATCTCACGTGCATAATACGCGGCGAGAATGTTACCGAAGTTACCGGTCGGCACAACAACGTTAATCGGCTCGCCCATCACAACCTTACCCTGTGCCAACATATCGCAATACGCAGAGATATAATATACGATCTGCGGCACGAGGCGACCCCAGTTAATAGAATTGGCACTGGAGAAGCGCATACCACCATTTTTCAGCTGTTCCTGCATTGCAGGATCGGTGAACAGCGTCTTAACACCCGTCTGTGCGTCGTCAAAATTGCCACGAATCGCACAAACGCCGACATTACCACCCTCCTGCGTGATCATCTGCAGACGCTGCATCTCACTGACGCCGTCTACAGGATAGAACACCAGAATACGCGTACCCGCGGCATCTTTAAAGCCTTCGAGAGCCGCCTTGCCCGTATCGCCCGAAGTCGCAACCAGAATGACCGTCTCCTCACCGGGGGCGGTTTTCCCGGTCGATACGCGCATCAGATGCGGTAAAATCTGCAACGCCATATCCTTAAACGCGCAGGTCGGTCCGTGCCACAGCTCGAGGATATTGTGCTCGCTGTCAACTACATTCAGCGGCGCAACGGCAGTGGTGTCAAACTGCGTGCCGTAAGCCGCAGCGGTGCATTCTTGCACCTCGGCAGCGGTAAAATCATTGAGAAAACGTGACAGCACGTACGTCGCCCGCTCGGGATATGCCATCCCCTGCAGAGCAATAAAGTCCGTCTCGGTGAGCTTCGGCAGCTCACTGGGCACAAACAGACCACCCTCTTTGGAGATGCCCTGTGCGATCGCCTGGGCAGCGGTCACGTGGATTAGGTTGTTTCTTGTACTTGTGTAGTGCATAATGTTCTTCCTTTCGGATCGAATTCCTCACACGATCACATTCGTAAAGAAGCGATACGCGTTGGTATAATAAACTTTATCTAACAAAGCGGCAGAATAGCCGCGAGATAACAAATAATCATACAAGCATGCCAGCACGGACATTCCGTCAAAGGATGGCGAAAGCTCCATCCCATCGAAATCCGTGCCGATACACACGGTATCCTCGCCATCAAGCGACAGAAAATGCGACAAATGGTGTTCAAACGCCGACAGATAATCCCCATCAAAGGGGATGCCGAGGTGTACGTGGTATAAATCCAGCCCTACGATGCCGCCGTTGTCGCGCACGGCGCGAAACTGCTCATCGGTCAGGTTGCGCGGATGCGGCGTTACCGCCGCCGCATTGGAATGAGATGCGATAAACGGATGCTTCACGCGCCGCGCAACATCCCAAAATCCACGCTCGCTGAGATGCGATACGTCCACCGTGATGCCGATGCCCGTCATCCGATCAACCGCGCGCATACCGAGCGAGGTTAAGCCGTCTTCGCTACCGAAACACCCGCTCCCCCACGGGTTATCCCCGTTCCAGGTAATGGTCGCCGCACGAATGTGCCGCGCGTGCAAACGATCTAAACAGGCTAGTTCACCAATGGCACCGATATTCTCACCCGTAAGCAAAGCGCGGCATACCGCGGTATCCTTTACCAAATCCTCGCGAGAACGAATAATGCAAATCCCGTCGGGACAGTCTTTCTCCCAACGTTCAGCTACATTCAATAGAGAATAACAATGTTTTTCTGCCTCTTCGCCAAGCAGGTCGTCAGGGATGAACGCCGCAAAAGCTTGCAGCCACGGTGAATATACCCGTCCGCGGTATAAGTCCACCGCGCCGTCGTTTTGCTCAATCGAGCAACGATCCTCCAAGCCGCAACCGAGGGTATCACAATGCAGATCAAAAAGCCGTATGCAGATCACCCGCCTCGTATGCACCCATGATGTGGTTAAGTTCTACTACATTCATAGGATCGTCTACGGACGTGACGACCTCGATAACATCAAAGCGGGGTTGCCGCTCAATCGGATGATTGCTCAGGTACATCGACGCTGTCTGCAATATCCGCCGTTGCTTGGCAGCAGTCACCGCTTCGCGCGGGGCATATATGGCATCCGCCCGTCGGGTCTTCACTTCCACAAAAGCAATATACGAGCGGTCAGCGGCGATTATGTCGATCTCGCCGAAGCGACAGCGATAATTCGCCGCGAGAATGGTATATTTCTTATCACGCAGGAAACGGGCGGCGATGGTCTCACCGATCGCGCCCTTGGAGACGCCCGCCATCAGCCTTTTTCTCCCAAAATCTTCTTCAAAAAGCTTCGACGATGGATCGGACACGGACCATACTCTTTGAGAGCCGCGGTATGAGCGGCGGTACCATAGCCCTTATGTACGGCAAAACCATACACGGGATACACCGCATCCGCCTCGCGCATCACGCGGTCACGCGCGACCTTCGCTAATATCGATGCCGCGCCAATTGATGCTGACAAGGCATCTCCCTTTACAACATCGCGTGCGGGCACCGACAGCATCGGCGGGATGCGGTTGCCGTCAATCAGCGCAAGCTGAGGTTTAACAGACAAGCCTTCCACCGCGCGGGTCATCGCGAGATAGGTGGCGTTAAGGATGTTGTGTTCTTCAATCTCTTCCACGCTCGCCGAGGCGATACAATATGCCACTGCGCGTTCACAGATGATGTCAAACAGTGCTTCGCGCTTCTTTTCGGACAGTTTTTTGCTGTCGTTGACACCCTCAATTGGGTTATCGGGTGATAAGATCACAGCGGCGGCGTAAACGGGACCGGCGAGCGGTCCTCTCCCTGCCTCGTCCACACCGCAAAAACAAGAAATTCCTTCGGCGCGCAGAGCGGCATCAAATTCATTATTCGTCATCATTTAACTCCTCACGGATGTTCTTCCAGCGTGATGTGACCGAGTTTGCCGCCGCGATATTCGTCAAGCAGCATAATCGCCGCACGCTCAGTATCCACCTCACCGCCCGATACCAGCATCCCGCGCTTACGTGCGACAAGTTGTAAGAGCTCCCAGTTATCTTCAGGAAGGTCATCGGTCAATTTATAGCGTGCGGTGAGCAATGCGCGGTAGTGATGCGAGAGAATACCGAGCAATTCGCACGCCATCTCCTCCATATCCAGCACTTGATCCTTGATAGCACCCGTAAACGCGAGGTGCAGTGCCACGGTATGATCCTCAAATTTTGGCCACAGCACACCGGGCGTGTCAAGCAGTTGCGCGCCCTCTACCACGAACCACTGGTTTTGGCGGGTGACACCGGGGCGATCTTCTACTTTCGCTTTACCGCCCTTATTCAAGCGGTTGATAAACGAGCTCTTGCCTACGTTGGGAATGCCGACGATCATCGCGCGGATGGCGTGATTCATCCCCTTGCTTTCCCATTTATCGACAAGTTCCTTCAGCAAGCGGCGTAAGGCGGGCATAAACCCGTTAAAGCCGCGTCCGCTCTTGCAGTCGACTGCGATCGCGGCAATCCCGCGGGATTCGTAATAGGCGATCCATCGCTTAGTTGCCGCCTCGTCCGCTAAATCAGCCTTATTCAGCACAACCAGGCGCGGCTTACGTCCCACCCAATGATCCAACTCGGGATTGCGGCTGCTCTGCGGAATACGGGCATCCACAATTTCGATGACCGCATCCACCTGCGACAGGCTTTCTTGTATTTTACGGCGAGTGCGCGCCATATGTCCGGGAAACCACTGAATGGTCTCCGCGCGTGCCGTTTCGTTGTCAACCGTCGACGCACGCGCTTTTTGAGGCTGTTTCGGACGGCGGTCAGCAGCCGCTTTTCTGTGGTTTTTATAGTTTGCCATCCGTTACCCTCCTATCCTAAATTGCGCCAAATGACTGAAATGGGAACAAGCGGAACACTGCCTCGCCCACAACCTCATCCACTGAGAACGTGCCGAGCTGTCGGCTGTCGAGTGACCATACACGATTATCGCCCATCGCAAAAACCTCGCCTTTTTTCACTGTATACGGACCTTCAAATCCGTGCGACGGCGTGATGCCGTCACGCACGTATTCCTCATACAGTATCTCGCCGTTGAGCAACACTTGACCGCTTTCGTCATCGATATCGATCGTATCGCCTTCTAAGGCAATGACACGCTTAATATACGGCTCCTCTCCCTCGCGATAAACAACCACGATGTCGCCGTGTTCAATAGTGTAAAACTGTGTGATCAACACTAAACGGTCACGATCCATCAGCGTGTTGCACATCGAATCTCCGCTAACGCCGACAATGCGGAACAGTAGCGAAAAAATCACAACAATGGCAATCAGCGCACCGATCAACATAGAAACCCATTCAAAGCATGCCGACAGTGCGCCGTTTTTCGTTGTTTGTTCGGATTTTTCCATCGCGGCAACCTCAATTCATCATACTTTGCTCCATATTGTGGTAAATGTCGCCAAACGACACGATCGGCGATACACGAAGGATCGCCTTGCCGACAATATCTTTCTCCAATACCAGACCAACCTCTCTTGAGCGGCTATCCAGTGAATCCGAGCGGTTATCCCCCATCAAAAACACATATCCGTGCGGAACAACCACCGGCTCGACACACTCCTTCTGCGGTGTGAATGCGGCGGCATACGGCTCACTGAGCAGATCACCATTGAGATACACGCGTCCGTCCGATTCGATCTTGATCGTGTCACCGCCGATGGCGATAATCCGCTTGATCAGCGGCTCAACAGAATAGCGGTCGACCACAACGATATCTCCTCGCTGATAATCCGTCACCGTCGTTGATAACAACAGCCGATCACCGTCCTGTAGGGTTTTGACCATCGAAGAGCCTTCAACACGGATAACGCGAAAAACAAAGGTGAACAGCACCACCAACACCAGCAATGCCATAATCAGCGTGCTTACCCAGTCATATGCCGAAAGCACCCATTTACGCATCGTAGCAGCTTCGCGTTTCTCTTCTGTATCCGTCATCGACTCACCTTCTTTTTCGAAAATAACCCATAATAATCCTATTATAACATACTATTTTAAAAAAGAAAAGCAAAAAAGGGACTTTGCAGTCCCTTTTTTGTCGAATTATTTAATTAATTCTTTGACCTTAGCGGCCTTACCCACGCGATCACGCAGATAATACAGCTTGCTGCGGCGAACCTTACCGTAACGAACAACCTTAACGGCGGCTACGTTGGGGCTGTGAAGCGGGAAAACTCTTTCCACGCCAACACCGTAAGCAACGCGGCGAACAGTGAAGGTCTCGGCAACGCCGCTGCCCTTCTTCGCGATGACCGTGCCCTCAAAGGCCTGGATACGCTCGCGATCGCCTTCGCGGATCTTCACGTCCACGCGGACCGTGTCACCGATGCCAAAAGCGGGAGCTTCCTGCTTCATGCTGTCACCGGCAATGAGTTTCAATGCGTCCATTTGTGTTCCTCCTAAAATTTTCAGACATTCATACCGATCAGTAATCGATAGAGGACTATCCGCTTTAATGTCGTGCTTTCGCCAGGCATTAACCCCCACGAGAAATCTCGCGGCTAAAAACACCTGTAGTATCATATCACAAGCAACTGCAAATTGCAAGTGTTTTTTTGCAAAAGTGGAAAAATTTTTAGCAGAAGGGTTTCCCGTCCGCCGTCAGCAAGTCAAGGCGCAACACACGCATATGATATAGTTGTTCAGATACAGCGTTTAGTGCCTGCAATAAGAGCGACGGGTTGACACTGTCGTTGCCGACAGGGAGTGTTACCGTCACCTCTGTTCCCTCATCGCAAGCGATAATCTCCGCGTCCGCAAAGGCGGGGCGAATATCCAATGTCTTCATCGTCTTTTTCTTTGTGCGCTTTTCCACCAGAATTTCTGCCTGTGCCAACAGCGAGATCACCTTCGAGGGCGGACAATCCAGTCGCAGACGATACCGTGCCCCTGTCAAAGCACCCACCTTATGCACCGCCTCGGCGGCGGAAATCGCCGTAAATCCTTCGGGCAACGCCGCGTTGAGTCGCGCAACCAATTCATCACACGACATATCGTCCACCAGACGAATATCCATCGACTCACGCAGACCCTCAAAGCCAAGCGACAACGGCGCGGCGAAGGTGAGATACGGGTGACGGTTAAACCCCTCAGTATACCACAGCGGAATGTCGGCGCGGCGCACCACACGGGTCATCGTGCGTACCAGATCCAGATGAGAAATGAAGCGGGCACGTCCCGTCTTGGAAAAGACCACTCTAACGGTTTTCAACACACACGCCCTCCTTCCAGCACGCCGCCCCGCAACCCGCGCACGCCTGACGGCAATGCGGTGTGGTCACGGCTTCGTGTGCCTTTTTGTTCTCCGAAATGAGGAACTTCTTGGTCACGCCGTAGTCGAGGTGATCCCACGGGAATACCTCATCATACGAGCGGGTGCGATTGGCGTAAAACGCCGGATCGAGACCGGCTTCTCGGAAGATCTCCATCCACGCGTCAAAGTCAAAATGCTCCGACCACGCGTCGAGATTAAATCCGCGCTCGTGGGCAATCTCCAGCACGCGGCACAGACGGCGATCACCGCGCGCGAGCACTGCCTCGAGAAAACTGGTCTTGGCATCGTGCCAGCTCAGCGAGATCTTCTTGGTATGCACTGATTCGACGAGATGCTGTTGCTTCTCCTCCAGCTCCTGCAACGTCGTCTGCGGCTCCCACTGGAACGGCGTGAATGGCTTCGGCACAAAGCAGGACGCGCTCATATTCACCGTCACGCCCTTCCCCTTCGGCTTATCGGGGTTGGCATAAAAACAGTTGACGATCTTCTGACCGAGTGCCGCCATCCCCTCGATATCCTCCATCGTTTCGGTTGGCAGACCCATCATAAAGTACAGTTTTACCGTTGTCCAGCCACCGCGAAACGCCTTGGCGGCGGTGTCGAGAATCTCCTCTTCGGTGAGATTTTTATTAATGGCATCGCGCAGACGTTGCGTGCCCGCCTCGGGAGCGAAGGTCAGTCCCGCACGGCGCAAGACATTGAGGCGGTTGACCAGCTCGTCCGAAAAGCCGTCGACACGAAGCGACGGGAGTGAGATGTTGGTATGCTCCTTCTCCGCCCAGTTAAGCAGACGGTCGAGCAGCTCTTCCAACTTTGTATAGTCACTCGTCGACAGCGAGGACAGCGAAAATTCCTCGTAGCCCGTCGAGCGGCAAAGATCGTGGCTCTGTTTATCAATGGTATCCACCGACTTTTCACGTACAGGGCGGTAGATAAAACCTGCCTGGCAGAAGCGGCAACCGCGGATACACCCGCGGAAGATCTCGCTCATCGCGCGGTCGTGTACGATGTCGGTATACGGCACGACAAAATAATCGGGGTAATAGCAGGTGTTGAGATCGCGGATAATGCGTTTGCGCACGTTAGGCTTTACGCCATCGACCGGCAAAACTGCCTTGATCGTGCCGTCGTCGTTATAGGACGGCTCATACAGCGATGGCACGTATACGCCCTCGATGTCCGCGCAGGCGCGCAAAAACGCCTTTTTGGAATAGCCGCGCGCCTTATGTTCCTTATAGAGGTTGATGACCTCCAAGTCGACCTCTTCCCCTTCGCCGAGGAAGAAGATGTCCACAAAATCCGCGATAGGCTCAGGGTTACACACACACGGACCGCCCGCCACCACCAAAGGAAAGCTCTCGTCACGGTCAGCGGCACGAAGCGGCACGCCCGCCAGATCCAGCATATTCAGCATTGCCGTATAGCACAATTCGTACTGCACCGTAAAGCCGATGAAATCAAAGTCGCGAATCGGGTCACGGCTCTCCAGACCGAATAAGGGGATATTATGCTCGCGCATCAACGCTTCCATATCCGCGTCGGGCGAAAACACGCGCTCGCACCACACGTCGGGCTCATTATTGAATTGGGCATACAGGATCTTCATCCCAAGATGGGACATACCCACCTCATAAAGATCGGGGAAGCAAAACGCAAAGCGCACCGCGATATCATCAAGGTTCTTCGTCACGCTGTTGAGCTCCCCGCCTGCATAGCGTGCAGGCTTCTGTACCTGCAAAAGCAGGTCTTCCAGCTGTTCTTTGTTTATCATTGGGGTCATCCTCCGCTAATATTTACGCAAACATAGGTGAAACTATGGTTGTATTCTGAGTTAAAGGGGTTTCGTATGAAAAGCGTTTATCGATATCTTGTCGCCGGTGGGCTCGCGGGTGTCGCCAACGGGCTGTTTGGTGCCGGAGGCGGCTTATTTCTCGTGCCGCTGCTCATCGGCTGGATCGGGCTCGAGGAAAAAAAGGCATTCGCCACCTCTATCGCCATCATCCTGCCGCTGTCGATCGTATCGTATGTGCTGTTTTGCCTAAAAGGAGGCAACGTTTGGACGGACGCCTTGCCCTATCTCATCGGCGGCGTCCTCGGCGGGCTGTTGTCGGCAAAATTTTTTCGCCGTATCCCGACCGTATGGCTGCATCGGCTGTTCGGTCTGCTCATTCTGTACGGCGGTGTGAAGGCGGTGCTATTGTTATGATGTGGCTTGCTCTGCTCATCGGCACGCTGACGGGGATCATCAGCGGATTTGGCATCGGCGGCGGTTCGCTGTTGGTGCTGTACCTGACCGCATTCGCGGGCGTTGCACAGTACACCGCGGGCGGAATCAATTTGCTCTACTTCATCGGCTGTGCGCCCGCCGCTCTCATCGGGCATATCCGCCACAAGGCGATCGAGTGGAAAGCCGTGTTATGGTGCAGCCTTGGTGGTGTCGCCGCCGTCATTCCCACTGCTCTGCTCGCCGCCGATATGGACACAAATCTATTACGACGGTTGTTCGGGATATTACTGCTATACATCGGCATCAAAGAGATCCGCGCAAAAAAGACAAGCGACGGCGAGCAACAGCCGCCGTCTGACCGTCACAACAATTCTTGTTGATTGATCACCAGTTTAAAGCGCAACCCAAGCGTTTCCGCCGCCTTACGGCACATCGTCATACGCGCGAGAAAAATTTCAAAATAATCCATCACGGAACTGACCTCGGTGTCAATATCCAGCGTCAAGGTGATAGTTTCCTTGTCGTTGCTGACAGACAGCTCTGCTCGCTCAACCGAATAGTTGACGCGGTCGTGGATATCAAAGCGGCTCAGATCGCGATTACGCACGCGACTGCGGCGCACATCCGATTTATCCGCCAGGATCAGTGCCGCGGCGACCGCGTTGACCGCAACGCCGGTTCCCTCATCGTGGTTACCGATGGCGGTAACGATGGTCGCGATATCCTCCGCCGCCATATCCATATGATCCAACAGACGAAACGCCATCACCGCACCGCTCTGTGAATGCTCGATGCGATTGACGAGGTTGCCGATGTCGTGCAGATAGGCGGCGATCTTAACGATCTCGACCGTATGCTCATCATAACCGAGCGTCTGCATAATCGACGCGGCGGTCTCCGCCACCTTGCACACGTGCGCAAAGCTGTGCTCAGTATACCC
>JAZOCG010000136.1:0-2764 GCA_045596345.1 Acutalibacteraceae bacterium | reverse complement strand
GCTCTTGATTGCCGCGCAACCTGCATCAACGAGCAGATGAAGGTTGCAACCTCGTATGCGTTGGCTTCGCTGATTCCCGATGAGGAAATCAACGAAGAAAACATTATCGCGTCGGCATTGGATAAGCGAGTAGCCGATGTGGTTGCTAAGGCCGTTATCAAGGTAGCGAAGGAAACCGGCGTTGCACGGATATAATAAAAGTGTGTCCTTACTCACTTGAGGTGTTATATGGATATTGTTATTATTGATGGGCAAGGCGGTCAGCTTGGCGCGCAGTTGGTTAAGGAGTTATCCGTAAGATTTCCTGATGCGCGCTTGACTGCCATCGGCACAAACGTCGCCGCGACGTCCGCTATGATAAAGGCGGGTGCCAAAAACGCCGCAACAGGCGAGAACGCCGTGGTCGTAGCCTGCCGTAAGGCGGATGTGATCGTCGGTCCCGTCGGCATCGTTATCGCAGATTCTCTGCTGGGCGAAATCACGCCGACGATGGCGGTGGCGGTCGGTCAAGCTGATGCCAAGCGCATCTTGATTCCGATGGATCGGTGCAATAATATCGTTGCAGGTCTTGGGAACTGTTCCGTACCGGCGTTGATCCGCGATGTTGTTGCCAAAATCAGCGAAAATAACGCTTGACATATTTCGCCAATATTGCTATTATGAGTATACTATTCAGAAGAATAGTGCCGAAACAGAAGTTTCATTCGTTTGTTTTATACTATATAGAAACGATGCTAAGAAGGTATCATTATCTCCGAAGAGATAGTGATACCTTTTTGCGTTTTGAAAGGATGTTTTTAATGAAAAGAAATGATCGATTATTGCGGATGATTCTGGCGGCGCTGTTTCTGGCGTTGGCGTATGTGATGCCCTTTTTGACGGGGCAGATTCCCGAGATAGGTTCAATGCTTTGCCCGATGCATATCCCGGTACTGTTGTGCGGCTTTATCTGTGGCTGGCCTTGGGGACTTGCGGTAGGTTTTATTGCGCCGCTGTTCCGTTCATTGACACTGGGTATGCCGCCGCTTTTCCCGACGGCTATCTGTATGGCGTTTGAGTTGGCAGCATACGGTGCCATTGCCGGCTTTATGCACAAACGCCTGCCACGTAAAAAGCCGTATATCTATTGCTCGCTGATCAGTGCGATGATCGTCGGCCGACTCGTATGGGGCGCGGTAATGTTCATTTGCCTAGGCGTAAAGGGTGGGGCCTTTACACTTGCTGCCTTCTTCGCCGGCGCGATTACCAACGCTGTCCCCGGTATTATCGCGCAGATCATATTGGTCCCGTTGCTCGTTATGGCGTTGGATAATCCCAAGGTATTAAAACTGCAAAAATAAGTAGGAGTTCGATATTGTGGAAAGTTGCGAGAGAACGCGCGAATTGCTGATCAAGTATGTTCAGACGTACCCGTTAGTACATATACAAGATGTTTTCAAATTTCTTCATCAGAGTGCTTTCGGTTGTGAGCATATGGTGAGCTCTGCGCAGGCAGCGATGGATAACATCCAAGAAGAGAGTATCCGTGCCGTACAAGGGGAGGAGATGCTCGTTGAGCCGCTGGATGGCGCATATAGTCGGGTGCATTTTTCTTGCCTGAAAAGCGGTTTGAGCACACAAACCTTCGGTAAGCTTTTTTATACTTCCGCCAAAGAGGAACAAAACGGAAAGACCGACTTAGAGCGCAAGCTCGCGGTTGCCGATGAATTGGTGAGAGAGGGAACACTGCCTTTTGATGTATGCGAATTTCGACAAGCGGTGGAACAATGGCGCGACAACGGATATCCGTCGCTTCATCATTCCGATGCGTTTCGCAATGCGTATCGTCCGTCGTATCGCGTCATAGCCAATCGCTATGTGCCGTTTTTACCGCTTATGGCAAGGTTGGATACAATGCTTGCGCGCGGATCGGTTGTGTTGGCTATCGAAGGCGGTAGCGCGAGCGGCAAAACGACGTTGTCTGTGATGCTCCGTGGACTATATGATGCTACGGTCTTTCATATGGATGACTTTTTTCTGCGCGAGGAGCAACGCACGCCGGAACGGTATGCACAGGTGGGCGGTAATATCGACCACGAGCGTTTTCTGGAAGAGGTGTTGCTCCCGATCAGCAGGCGGGAGACTGTTCACTATCGACGGTTTAATTGCTCCACGTTGAGGATCGAACCCGCTGTTGACATCATCCCCCAACAGCTCACGGTGATCGAAGGAGCTTATTCGATGCATCCGACATTAGCGAAACATTACGACCTTTCGGTATTTTTGGACATCGATACCGAACTGCAAAAGGCGCGAATTAAGAAGCGTAATACACCACCAATGGCGCAACGTTTCTTTAATGAATGGATACCGTTGGAGCGTGTCTATTTTTCCGAAATGCACGTCAAAGAACGTTGTGATATGACGATTGTTATCCCCGAATAACGAACAAAACCGAGCGACAGAGACCATTCTCTGTCGCTCGGTTACCGTTAAGGAAAATTTTTGGCTGAACGCTTATGCAATTATGAAATTTATATTGAAAAATGCCGAATTTATGGTATAATGTAAACATATTCCGAGTAAGGAGGATTTTGTATGAAACTTGGCGTTTTATTTCGTGACGGTATGGTTTTACAGAGCGGGAAACCCATCCGGATTTTCGGTGAAGCCGCAGGGGACGTAACGGTCACCTTCGACGGCGAAACCAAAACGGTATCCGCAAAAGACGGTAAGTGGCTTGTTGAGTTTGATGCACGTGCCTACGGCGGTCCTTATGAGATGA
>JAZOCG010000135.1:0-6022 GCA_045596345.1 Acutalibacteraceae bacterium | reverse complement strand
CAGGGTGGTGGCGGTTTGGATACAGCACAGCACGCGCTGCATCTGTGCGTCGTCCTTGGTGAGGTAATGCGCATCGTTGGTGCACACGAGCGGCAGTCCCGTCTCGCGAGCCAGACGACGAATACCGTCGTTGACCTCGGCTTGTTCCTTCATCCCGTGGTCCTGCAATTCAAGGTAGAAGTGATCTTTTCCGAACACAGAGGCGTACCACTCGGCTTGACGCTTGGCGGCGGCATAGTCGCCCTGCAACAGTGACTGCGGAATTTCGCCCGCCAAGCACGCTGATAGGGCGATCAGCCCCTCGTGGTGTTGTTCGAGCAGTTCGTGATCCACCCGCGGGCGGATATAAAAGCCTTCTGTCCACGCGGTGGAAACTAATTTCAGTAGATTTTGATAGCCTGTGTTGTTTTCGCACAACAGCACCAGATGATGATAGCGGCTGTCGGCACCGTGCACTTTATCGTGGCGGGAGCGCGGTGCAACGTACACCTCGCATCCGATGACGGGATGGATGCCCTGCGCCTTCGCCTCTTTATAAAAGTCGATAACGCCATACATCGCGCCGTGATCGGTAATGGCGATCGCCTCTTGCCCGAGCTCTTTGGCGCGGGCAATCAACGACGGAATGCGGCAAGCACCGTCGAGCAGACTGTATTCACTATGAACGTGTAGATGCACAAACGGTTGCATAGACGGCACCTCCTCAGCGGTTATTTTTTGTTCGATAATTCGTCCGCTATCGCGAGCAGACGTTGTAAGCGGTGGTTGACACCGCTGCGGCTGAGCGGCGGGTCGAGAGCCGCGCCGAGTTCACGCAAGGACATATCGGGATTTTCTACCCGCAGCAACGCCAGCTGTCGCAGTTCGGGGGTAAGCGTGTCGAATGCGCCAGCCGCTTGTATGCGGCGCACCGCATGCGCGTGCATCCCCGCCGCCGCGACGGTCTTATCGATGTTGGCACTTTCGCAGTTTAAGCGGCGGTTGGTTTCATTGCGGATGCTTTTGACCATCTTGACGCTCATCATTTCGAGCGCGCCGCGTGAGGCACCGAGATAAGTCAAGCAATCCTCGATGCGCTCGCTTTCTTTGAGATAGACGATATAGGAGCCGTTACGGCTGACCATCTTGGCGGGGAAGCCTTCCTCGCCGAGCAGAGCCAGCAGATCGCGGCTGAGATTGTAGTAAGGAACACTGAATTCGAGATGATAGTCCCGTTCAGGGTTGGTCACCGCGCCGCATGCCAAAAACGCACCGCGCAGCAGTGCGTGCGCGCAAGCATCGCAGTCGAGATTGGCGCGGTTGAGCCGCACCGAGATGTCGCTCGGACTGTGCCCAAAACGTTCAAGTATCCTCTTGCGCGCCGCCGCATCCGAGAACGAGCGGCTATGTAGGGTGGCGCGCCGCCGCAGTGTTTCCTCGGCGGGTTGTTCGATACCGCAAACCTTGGCGACCAAATAACTATATAGGTGGGCGACTGCTTCCTGTTCGGTCTGCAGGGAAATCTCTCGTCCGCTGAATGCGTGACCGAATTGCAGCATCCCATATGCCTGCGCCGC
This sequence comes from Acutalibacteraceae bacterium, assembly GCA_045596345.1. Classification (GTDB taxonomy): domain Bacteria; phylum Bacillota; class Clostridia; order Oscillospirales; family Acutalibacteraceae; genus UBA5905. Next base: position 4,466 of record JAZOCG010000135.1, on the reverse strand, counting down.
ACGGCAGCAGGGCTTGTCCGGCAAAATGTCGGCGAGTTCTTGTTTGACGTCTGAGGAAAACGACACGGTCACGCCTCCTTTCATGTATGTAAGTGCTTACAGTTCTTTATTTCTTATCGATGTCCCGATGCTGGGTAGTGGAACGAAAGCCGCGTTGTTCAATGTGGGCGGCGAGCTTGTTCGCGATGGTGACTGAGCGGTGCTTACCGCCGGTGCAACCGATGGCGACCACCAAACGAGGGCGGCCCTGTGCTGCATACAGAGGTAAAAGCTGATCCAGCATTGCGGTCAGGCGGGTGAGGAAAGTCTGTGTTTCGGACGAACCGAGGACAAAGTCCTGTACCTCACGGTCCAACCCTGTTTTTGTTTTGAGTTCGGGGATGTAGTAGGGGTTGGGGAAACAGCGCACGTCCAACATCAGATCCGCTTCGGCGGGGAAGCCGTATTTGAAACCGAAGGACATACATTGTACCGTCATCGTGCCTATCGTGTCGACGGAAAAGATGTCGGCGATCTGAGCTTTGAGTTGACCCGCGCCTAGGTGGGTGGTATCCACGCGATAGTCCGCTTTTGCCGCGATGGGGGCAAGCAAGGCGCGCTCCTTTTCGAGGGCAGCATCAATGCTGCCGTCCGCATCCGCGAGGGGATGTTGTCGGCGGGTTTCTTTATAACGGTGGCACAGTACCTCGTTGGCGCAGTCGAGAAAGAGAATACGCGGATTTTGTGCGGCAGTCTGCAACGCCTCGACGTTTTCCAGCAGATCCTCGAACATCTTGCCGCTTCGCACGTCCATCACCAATGCAACACGGCGAATGTGTTCCGTGCTTTGGTTGCACAATTCCACGAATTTCTGCAGCAGCATCGGCGGCATATTATCCACACAATAATAGCCGATGTCTTCCAAAGCCTTGACTGCCTGCGATTTGCCCGCACCGGACATGCCCGTAACGATAACCAATTCCATTCGTAGTATACTCCTTAAAACTCGCCGACGAAGCGGACTTCCGGTTCAAGCCGTATGCCTGTTTTTTGCTCGACGGTGGCTTGCACATCCTCGCAGAGCTGACACAGCTCGCGAGCCGTAGCGTTGCCGCGGTTGATAACAAATCCTGCGTGTTTTTCGCTGACCTGTGCGTCACCGACACGATAGCCTTTCAGCCCCGCCTGTTCGATGAGCGCACCCGCAAAATGCCCTGCCGGTCGTTTAAAGAAGCTACCTGCGCTCGGATATTCGAGCGGCTGTTTTTCCTGCCGTTTGGCGATGAGCTCCTTCATTCGCGCCGCGATGGTGTCGCGGTCGCCCGCCTGCAGGGCGAGCCTCACACCGACAATGATGGGCTGTTCGTTAATAGGATAGTCCATTAGTGCACTGTGGCGATAGCCGAGCGCAAGCTCCTCTGCCGAGAGGGTGAATTGTTTGCCGTCGCGGGAGATGCAGTCGGCACACACAACAACCTGTGCCATCTCGCCGCCGTAGGCACCCGCGTTCATAAACACCGCACCGCCGACCGTGCCGGGGATGCCGTAGGCAAACTCCAGCCCCGTGAGGCTGTGGTCGCGGGCAAACAGACACAAGCGTTGCAGGGTCATTCCCGCATCGCAGTGTATGGTGCTATCGTCGGTGAGGGTGACCGAAGCCGCCTTAGGATCGAGCCGCAGTACTGCGCCGCGGATGCCGCCATCGCCGACAACGAGATTAGAGCCGTTGCCGAGCCAGAAGAAGGGGATGTCCTCCCGATGGCACAGCGAGATGAGTAAAGCGGCGGTATCGGCATCGGGGATGGTGATCAGAGCGTCTGCCGCACCGCCGACGCGGAAGGTGGTGACCTGCGCCATCGGTGCTTGCTCGGTCACGGTGCAGCCTGCCGTACAAGCGGCATTTATCAGGGAACGCAGTGCCATATCGTCACCGTCTTTCATCAAAATAGTCAGAGGATTATACACCTATAAAAGCCGCGCCGATAATGCCCGCGTCGTTGCCGAGCGCGGCGGCGCAGATACGCGTTTTGCTCGCGGTTGTTTGGGCGAATTGCTCTTTTGCGATCAGTTCTCGTACGGGGGCGAGTAAAGTCTCCCCCTCGCGGCTGATGCCGCCGCCGACACACAACACCTCGGGTTGGAAGAGGTTGACCATATCGGTCAGCCCGCAGGCGAGATAGCGAATGTATTGGTCGACGACCTGTTTACCTGCTTCGTCTCCCGCACGCATCGCGTCGAAAGCGGTGCGCCCGTTGACACGGCTGCCGTTGTCAGAAAGCGTCCACATTACGCTGTCCTTGTGCTGCTGCATTGCCGCCTTCGTCTGACGGATGAGAGCTGTCGCGGACGCGTAGGCCTCCCAGCAACCGCGCCGACCGCAAGCACAAGGCTCGCCGTCCATCACGATGACGGTATGCCCGAACTCGCCGCCCGCGAAATTGTGTCCTTCAACGATGCGACCATCCACGATGGCACCGCCGCCGACACCCGTGCCGAGGGTGATGCACACCGCGTGGCGTGTCCCTTTAGCGGCACCTGCGAGCATCTCACCGTAGGCGGCAGCGTTGGCGTCGTTCTCGATGCGAACAGGCTTGTCAAGCAGCTTTTGCAGCTTTTCCTGCACCGGCTCGTTGATGAAATCGATGTTCTCGGCGCGCTCGACGACACCTGTGTCAAGGTTGCACGCCCCGGGACAGCCAACCCCGACACCATCGATGTCCTCCATCGTCAGACCGGCATTTTTGACCGCTTCGCGGCTGACCCGCGCCATATCCGCGATAATATCGTCTGCGGGGCGGGGGGCGTTGGTTTTGCATTGTGCAGTGGCGATCAGCCGATAGGTGTCATCTACAACGCCGGCGACGATATTGGTGCCGCCGAGGTCGATGCCGAGTCGATACATAACAGGTTCCTCCTACGATAGTATATGCGTTGATTAATCAGTATTTGCTCCAGTCATCGGGCACGCCCTCGGGCAGTCCGGTTTCCTCCGTCATACCGAGCTTATGCATCAGCTCGTTAGCGGCATTGTAGCCCATCTTCTTCTGACGGTTGGACATCGCGGCGACCTCAATGATGATGGCGAGGTTACGCCCGGGTTTGACAGGAATGGTGATGGTGGGCACGTCGATGCCGAGAATATCCATCGTCTGGTTGCTCGTCCCCATACGGTCATACACTTTTTCGTTGTCCCACGGTTCGAGCTGAATGGCGACGTCGATCTTCTCGGTGTTTTTGATCGAGCCGATACCGAAGATGCGGCGTATGTTGACGATGCCGATGCCGCGCAGTTCGATGAAGTGACGGATATTGAGCGGGGCAGAGCCGACAAGGGTCTTTGCCGACACGCGACGGATCTCCACCGCATCATCTGCGATGAGGCGGTGACCGCGTTTGAGCAGTTCGACGGCGGTCTCACTCTTGCCGATGCCGCTGTCGCCGAGCAACAGCACGCCTTCGCCATAAACCTCGACGAGCACGCCATGGCGGGTGATGCGAGGCGCAAGCTCGACGTTCAGATAGGCGATAAGTGCCGCCATTAAGCCGGAGGTAGAATCCTTGCTGTGCAGCAGCGGCACGCCGTGCTTCTGGCAACTTTCAAGCAGTTCGGGGAAGATCGGCAGGTCGCGTGTGACGATAATGGCGGGCGGGTTGGTGGACACCAGTTCTTCAATGTGCGCCGTGCGAAGATCGTCGGGCAGATTTTCGAGGAAGCTGTTCTCATTCTTTCCGAGGATCTGAATGCGATCGCTGTCAAAAAAATCAAAATACCCGCTTAGTGCCAGACCGGGGCGATTGACATCACTGGAGATGATCATTCGCTCTTCAGGCGGCGTCGGCATATAGACGCTTTCCAGCGAGGTTTCCTTCATAATGGCCGACAGCGGCACGGTGTAACTCTGTTTCGACATAGTGTTCCCTCCGTTTCAGGATATATATATTTAATCATATCATATATTTTTCTAATATGGAAGAGAAAATTCGTTTTTTACAAGAAAAACGCCCCCGTTCATGAGAGAACGGGAGCGTCGAGGATAAACTTTATGTGTATCGCGTCTCCACCTGCACGACGGTGAAGAGTCGCTCGTCGATTGACTGTACCCGCTGTTGGATGATGGCGGGCAGACGACTTTTATCGGTGAAGTCAAACGGAACGACTACGTCGAAAATGAGATTGGTGTGGCTTGGTCCGCTGACGACGCGGAAATCGTGTATTGTCAGCCGCTCGTCGATAGCGGCAAGCTGGTCGAGTATCATTTCTTTAAGCCGCAGCGTTTCAGGGTCGTCGGTGTCGACAGGGTCCATATGAATGCAGGTGATGATGTTGAATTTTTCCAGCAGATCGCGTTCAATACAGTCGATGGTATCGTGGCTGTGCATCATATCGCGGTCAGCGGGCACTTCGGCGTGCAGGGAAACGAAAACACGTCCCGGTCCGTAGTCGTGCATCATCATATCGTGGATGCCGACCACGCCGTCATACGCCA
>JAZOCG010000134.1:0-4154 GCA_045596345.1 Acutalibacteraceae bacterium | reverse complement strand
GAAAATTCCTATTATTTATAATTCGAGCGGTTATGAACGCATCGAAACGCTGAAAATGCTGGAGGGATACATTGATGTCTATCTCCCCGACTGCAAATATATCCACAACGACATCGCGGAGTTATTTTCACGTGTGCCGGATTATTTTCAGTATGCTTCCGCCGCTATCCCGGAAATGGCGCGACAGACAGGACCCATTACATTGGACGGAAACGGGCTGATTCGCCGAGGCACCATCGTGCGCCACCTGGTGTTACCGGGACACACCAAGGAATCAATGGCCGTATTAGACTGGCTTTCGCAATATAAAGACAACCTGTGGGTGAGCCTGATGTTTCAATATACCCCAATGGGCGATGTGTCTGCGCACAAGGAACTGCAACGCCCGCTCACCCGCCGCGAATGCAATAAGGTCCAGGATTATATGATGTCTCTCGGCATCTCCGACGGATATACACAAAGCCGGGAAAGCAGCGGCGGAGAACTCATCCCCGCGTTTGATCTCACCGGCGTTTGATGTGCATTATTTAAATTGATAAAAGCCCATTTTCTTTTGCGCCTTTGCCAGAGTACGCCCCGCCACATAAGAAGCGTGCTCAGCACCTGTGCGCATCAGTTGTTCGAGCTGAGCTTTATCCCCCATCAGTGTCTGCAAACGCTGTTGGATGGGCATCAACTCAGAGGCAACCGCCTCACCGACGGCGGATTTGAAGTCGCCGTAACCCTTACCCTCAAATTCCTGCTCAATTTCCTCCATCGTCTTACCCACGATCGCACCGTAGATCTCCATCAGGTTATTGATGCCATCCTTGCCATCGCCGTAATAAACACGCGCTTCGCTGTCGGTGACGGCGCGACGGAACTTGCGAATAATGGTATCCTTATCATCCTTCAGGGAAATAAAGGCATTGATGTTCTCATCGGATTTAGACATCTTCTTAGTCGGATCCTGCAGAGAGCGTACACGCGCGCCCGTTTTCATAATGTACGGTTCGGGCACGACGAAGGTGTTGCCGTAAATACCGTTAAAACGCTCGGCAATATTACGGGTCAATTCGCAATGCTGTTTCTGGTCGGCACCAACGGGCACGTATTCGGGCTGATACAGCAAAATATCCGCCGCCATCAGCGTGGGATAGGAAAACAGACCAAGGTTAATATTATCCGCGTGCTTGGCGGATTTATCCTTAAACTGCGTCATACGCGACAATTCGCCGAACTGCGTGCAACAAGACAGCATCCACGACAGTTGCGCGTGCGCGGGCACCTGCGACTGCACAAAGAGCAAACTCTTCTCGGGATCAAGACCGATCGCCAGCAACAGTGCAAACGTTTCCATAATCTGCTGACGGAACTTTGACGGCTCCTGACGCACCGTGATCGCGTGAAGATCCGCCACGGCATAAAAGCATTCAAATTCATCCTGCATCTGCACCCAATTACGAAGCGCGCCGAAATAGTTGCCAAGAGTCGGTACACCCGTCGGCTGAATACAGCTTAAAACGCGTTTTTTGCGTTCAATTGTCGGTTGTTGTGTTTCGTTCATCATACTACCTCTTCTCTAAAATCCGAAAAAATTCAAATTCTCGGAAAAAACTACCTATATAATAGCACACTTGCATTGACTTTTTCAACAGATAAATGTAAAATAAATAAGATTAAATGGTTTTTCGGAGGTTCACTATGTCCATATACGCACAATTAGCCGAAGCGATGTTCCCGAACATTCATAAAACCCCCGCTGATTATGAGGAATTATTCCCTGCCCGCGACCTTAAGGACGGCGCGCGTGTGACGCGCATCGCCCCCTCGCCGACAGGTTATCTGCATCTCGGCACCTTCTTCACGTCGATGGTCAACCGCTTGACTGCGGATGCTTCGGACGGTGTGTTTTTCTTCCGCCTTGAGGATACCGATAAAAAGCGCGAAGTCGAAGGCGGTGCGGATGATATTCTCAAGGGTATTAACGAATTCGGTCTCTCCATTGATGAGGGGTTTGTTGCGCCAGGTGAGATCAAGGGCAACTACGGACCTTACCAACAGAGCCTTCGTGCGGAGATCTATCACGCATTTGTCAAAGATCTTGTTGCAAAAGACCTCGCCTATCCCTGCTTCTGCAGCGAAGACCAACGTCAAGCCGCTCGAGAAAAACAGGAGCAGAACAAAGATCGCACCGGTTACTACGGCAAATATGCGCTGTGTCGCAATTTAACTGCTGAGGAAGCATTGGAAAGAATTCAGCGCGGCGAGTCGTACGTTGTGCGTTTGCGCTCGATGGGCAGTGAGGAAAATCGCGTTAAATTTGACGATATGATCAAAGGCACCATTGAGATGCCCGAAAACGACGAAGACATCGTCCTGCTTAAATCCGACGGCATCCTCACCTATCACTTCGCCCACGCGATCGACGATCATTTGATGCGCACTACCCACGTCATCCGTGGTGACGAATGGATCTCATCCGTACCGAAGCATTTACAGCTGTTTAAGACGCTTGGCTTTAAACCGCCGAAATTTGCACACGTCAGCCCCATTATGGTGGAAGACAACGGCAACAAGCGTAAATTGTCAAAGCGCAAAGATCCGCAGGCAGCAATGCACTTCTATGCACAGCAGGGATACCCCGCTGACAGCGTGTTGGAATATCTGCTCACCATCGCCAACAGCGATTTTGAAGACTGGCGGCGTGCCAATCCCACAGCGGATCGTAAACAGTTCAAATTTAACCTCAAGAAAATGAGTGTTTCAGGTGCTCTGTTCGATTTGGACAAGCTCAACGACGTCAGCAAAAATGTCATTGCGCGTATGGATGCGCAGGCTGTCGAGCAACAAGTAGAGAAATGGGCAGACGAGTACAACGCCGCCTTTGCCGCTCTGCTTAAAAAGGACAAAAATTATTCCGTCGGCATTTTCTCCATCGACCGCGGTAACGCGAAACCGCGTAAGGATATCGCCCGTTGGAGCGATGTGCCCGAGTATGTTTCCTACTTCTTCGAGGAAACCTATGAAAACGCGCTGGAATTGCCCGAAAATATCGCAGCTGCCGATGCCGCCGCGATCCTGCGGGCGTACAGCAAGGTGTACGATGCCGCACAAGATAAGCAGGAATGGTTTGACACCGTTAAGAGCATCTGCGCCGATCTTGGTTTCAGCCCCGATGTAAAGGCGTACAAAGCCGATCCTACGGCATTTAAAGGCCATGTCGGCGATGTCAGCACAGTTATCCGTGTAGCGATCACCGGTCGCCGCAACACCCCCGATCTCTGCTCGATCATGCAGTTGCTCGGTGAGGATACGGTAAACAACCGTCTGCAAGCCGCTATCAGCGTTTTTGAAAACCGCATTTGAGGAGATAATCATTATGTCTGAAAACACTTCTACGAACTTTATTCACGCTATAATTGACGAGGAGCTTGCCGAAGGCGGACGTTGCTACGGCAAAACGGTACACACCCGTTTTCCGCCCGAGCCTAACGGCTACCTGCATATCGGTCACGCAAAAGCGTTGTGCATCGATTTCGGCACGGCGTTGAAATACGGCGGCATTTGCAACCTGCGTATGGACGACACCAACCCCACCAAAGAGGACGAGGAATACGTCGATGCCATTCAGGAAGATATTCACTGGCTGGGTTTTGACTGGGATGACCGTTTTTACTATGCCTCGGATTATTTCGATGTGATGTATGAGCAGGCGATCGGTCTTATCAAAAAAGGGCTCGCCTATGTTTGCGAGCAGACTCCTGAGCAGGTGCGCGAAAATCGCGGTGACCTCACCCATCCCGCTGTCAGCCCATATCGCGATCGCCCCGTCGAGGAAAGCCTTGATCTCTTCGCCCGTATGCGCGCCGGCGAATTTGAGGACGGTCGCATGACGCTGCGTGCCAAGATCGACCTTGCCAGCGGCAACTTCAATATGCGCGACCCTGTCATCTACCGCATCAACCACTGCCCGCACCACCGCCAAGGCAATAAATGGTGCATCTATCCGATGTACGACTTTGCTCACCCCATCGAGGATATGATGGAAGCCATCTCCCACTCCCTGTGCTCTTTGGAGTTTGAGGATCATCGCCCCCTGTATAACTGGGTGGTGCAGAATGTTGACATTGAGGCTGATCCCCGCCAGATCCAGCTTGCGCGTCTCGGCATCA
>JAZOCG010000133.1:0-3976 GCA_045596345.1 Acutalibacteraceae bacterium | reverse complement strand
GTGTTGTTCGGTGGCGGCACGCCCCAAATGACACGCCGCCGCTAATCCAACGGCACCGCCGCCGATAATGACACAATCAACCACGGGCATCCGCCCCCCTTTCGCATTTCTCGTTTTTGCCTTTATCCGCGGCGCGCGAGCATCTTAAGCGCATCCCGTACCAGCGTTTCCACCGGCAGAGCACTGTCTAATTTGCCGACCGCCGCCGATGCCTCGCCCGCTGTGAAGCCGAGCACGGTCAGCGCGTCTACCGCCTGTGCCGCGTTGCCCGCCGCCGACACCACACCGCCCGACGGCATCTCAAAGCCACCCGCGGATGCGGTAAGTGCGTTGACCTTATCTTTCATTTCGAGCACAATGCGCTGAGCAAGTTTCGGACCGACGCCCGCCGCCTTGGTCAACGCCTTATAGTCGCCTGCGGCGACCGCGAGTGCCACTCGTTCAGGGGACAGTTCCGACAGAATGGACAGACCCGCCTTCGGACCGACACCCGAAATGGCGGTAAGCTGTTTAAAACTCATCAACTCCTCCTGAGAGGCAAAGCCAAACAGCTCGATCGCATCCTCCCGCACGTTCATCATCGTATACAGCATCGCCTCGCTGCCGATGGAAGGCAGCTGCCGCGCGGTGTTCATCGTGATCTGGCAACGAAAACCAACACCGCCGCAACAGATCACCGCCACGCGCGGTTCTAAATGGATGAGTTCGCCTTTCACACTGTATAACATATCGTCACTTCCTTAAGGATAATTTCAGTGCCGTGCCGCCGTATTGCGCGTGGCAGATCGCGATCGCCAACGCGTCAGCGGTATCATCGGGCTTGGGCACGGCCTTAAGCCTCAACAGTCGTTTGGTCATCTCCATCACCTGAGGCTTTTGCGCCTGACCGAAGCCGGTGACCGCGCTCTTGACCTGCAGGGGGGTGTATTCATAAATCGGAACGCCGCTCTTATGGATGGCGAGCATTATCACGCCACGCGCCTGTGCAACGTCAATCGCGGTTTTTTGGTTGTTCTGAAAATACAGTTTCTCGATCGCCACCGCGTCGGGCTTGTGTTTCGCCAACACAGCGCAAAGCTCGTCATAAATACACGCCAACCGCCGTGTAAACGGCATCCCTGCGGGGGTCGTGATCGCGCCGAAATCCAGCGGAATAAACCGCCCGCGCTCATATTGAATAACGCCCCATCCGATGATGGCGTAGCCGGGGTCAATTCCCAAGATAATCATTATCGTTATTCTCCATCGTATCTGTGTTACTTTCTACGGTCGGCGGTTCACTCTCATTTTCGCCGTCGGTTTCCTTCTCGCCGTCCGCAGGCTCAGACTCCTGCACAGAGTCATCGTCCTCAGGCACACTCTCCTCAGGTTCCCCACTCACCGGCTCATCGGGATTGATTTCCACATCCGACATATCGTCCGATGAGGTTTGCTCGGTTGTGGTAGTCGTTTGCTCGGTTGTGGTGGTCGTTTGCTCGGTAACATCCGCCTGCGTGGTCGACATTGCCGTAGTCGTAGACACGGTGGTCGACGAAGTGGTCGTGGACGCAGTGGTCATCGAGGTGGTTGTCGAGCGTTTTGTGGTCTGTCGAGCGTAAGCGGCAGGCCATTTCATCCGATAATTGACGGTATACGTTGCCGTCGACTCCGTCTGCGTCATCCGCCGCGCCGCAACCACCAGACGTGCACCGCTAAAGCCGTATTCTCGCTCCGCGTTGGTGACAAGCAACAGCACCGCATCCTCTTCGGTCAAGGTGGCATCCGAGAAAAACAGTGAACGTCGCCGCAACTGTTCAATATACCCATCAAAAGCAGCTTCATCTTCGAAATTTCGCCGCATATACTCAAACTCGGACGACCGCTCACGCTCATCCACGACCGCAACCGCGAAGATCTCCCATCGTGCCGCTTCGTACAATGTATTCATCTCGATGATCGGGTTCTCGCGCAAAAAAGCGATGCGGCGATAGGATGACAAAACGGAGAACATCTGCTCGTCACGGGTGTTGTTGCCGTAAACGGCAAGCACGCGATCGGTCTGCAGTGCATCCCGCGCGCTCTCTTTGTAAAAATACGGTTGTCCGTAAACAGAAAATTGATCGTTAAAATTGTGGTTGTTATAATATCCGTCAGCATATACCGTGATAGGATAATTGATCGGTGTGTCGGGAATGCGCACCCATCCCGCAACATCCTCATTGATATCATATAAGCTGCGAAACTGCGACATCATACCGACGGGATAGGTGCTGTCCTCGGGCTGTTCAACCGTCAGATCGGAGGGGGTATCCCAATACATATCCGCCAGATCCTCCTGCAGTTCGCGGTTGGTCATCGGGCTGAGAATGTGGGTATAGATCATCAGCACACCCACCACCAGCACCGTAAACGCGGATAACCACGCCGTCGCCTTGAGGATACGTGCTTTACGATCACCGCGCCACGGCAATACCGCCACCAGTCGCTGTGCGACCGTCTTTTTTTCGTGCATCTTCGGCTGTCGCTCAGCATAAGCGGTATGCCGTTCACCGCCTGCCATCACCGTCGGATAAGCAGTCAAATACCGCCGTGCGAGATCCAGCGCGTGGCTCGCTGCCGCACAGCGGATACCCTCGCGGTCGAGCTTGCTTGCATCAAGATGCAATTCCTTCACCCACGTGCGCTTGGCATCCGCCAATGCAACAAACACCGTGCCGACGGGAACGTCTTCCGCCGCCTGCGGTCCTGCCTCCCCCGTGGTGGCAATGCCGATGCTCGCGCCCGCCCGACGGCGTATACCGTCCGCCATCTCGCGTGCCGTCTGCGCGCTGACCGCGCCGCAGGTCTCAAGCGTGTCTGGCGATACGCCGAGCATCTGCTTTTTACAGCCCCACGAATAGGACACGACGCCCGTACCGAATACCGCCGAACAACCGGGCACGGCGGTCAAACGCGAGGCGATCATACCGCCGGTACAGGATTCCGCTACCGCCACAGTCTGATGCTTGGCGGTCAACAGAGCAACCGTCTGTGCCTCGAGGGATGTATCGTCGGTGCTGTATATATATGCGCCGAGGCGACGGGTAACGGTATCCACTGCCGATTCGAGTGTCTCCCGTTTTCCTGCCGTCAGGCACAACCGAACATCCTCGTCCTCGCTTGAAAGGGCAACCGACAGACCTTCGTCGGACAGCACGTCCGCTAACCGTTCGCGCACCGATTCTTCCCGTATACCAAACAGGCGAATTGTCCGTTCTTCGTTCATCTGATTGCCCTCCTTTACGTTGTTTTTAGATCTCTACAATACGGATACCCGCCATCGCCTCATCGACGAGCGCGTCGATATCCAGTACGCTTTCCGCCTCGGCAACCTTCGCCACCTTCGGGCGGGTACAGGGATGCCGCGGTGTGAACACCGTACAGCAATCCTCATACGGCTGGATAGACAACTCAAAGGTGTCGATCTTACGCGCGATGGCGACGATCTCCTCCTTGTCCATTCCGATGACAGGGCGGAATACCGGCATGGTCGCCAGCGCGTCCGTCACCGCCAACGCGGGGATGGTCTGGCTCGCCACCTGCGCGACGCTCTCGCCCGTGATAAGCGCACCGCAGTTCTCATCCCGCGCGACTTTCTGGGCAAGCCGCATCATAAACCGCCGCATAATCAGCGTGAAATACTCCTCGGGGCAGGCGTTGCGGATCTCCTCCTGAATATGGGTGAAGGGGACGATGTGCAGTTTCATATGCCCCGCATACCGCCCGACCTTCTCAAGCAGAGAGATGACCTTTTGCCCCGCGCGTTCACTGGTGTACGGCGGTGAGGCAAAGTGCACACCGACCAGCTTGATGCCGCGCTTCGCCATCATATAGGCGGCGACAGGCGAATCGATACCGCCCGAAATGAGGATCGCCGCCTTGCCGCCCGTGCCGACGGGCATACCGCCCGCACCGGGAATCTGTTCAGCGTGAATGTACGCGCCGAAGTCGCGGATCT
>JAZOCG010000132.1:0-3108 GCA_045596345.1 Acutalibacteraceae bacterium | reverse complement strand
ATGCGTGCAACGATGGATGGGGAAAAGGCGATCGGTTCGGTGCATTATATCAGCCCCGAGCAGGCGCGTGGTGAAATCACCGATGAGAAGGCGGATCTGTATTCTGTCGGCGTGGTGCTGTATGAGATGCTGACGGGGCGTTTGCCGTTTGAGGCAGATAACGCTGTATCTGTGGCGATTATGCAGATGCAATCTGAGGCGACGATGCCGCATCTCATCAACGAAGACGTGCCGGAAGGACTTGAACAGATCACCATGAAGGCGATGCAGAAGGATGCCGACAAGCGGTATCAGTCTGCCGCCGAGATGCTCAGTGATATTGACGAGTTTAAGCGTAATCCGTCTATTAAATTTGCCTACACGTATTTCGTGGATGAAACACCTACCCGCTATGTTGACGCGATCACCCGTGTACGCGGCGAGGATGAGTTGAGCACGAAATCTCGTGGAGGCAAGACGAAGAGTGAGGATGAACAGAAGAAAAAGACCTCGACGGTAGCGGTACTGATCGCGGTAACGGCGGCAATTGTTGTTGCGGTCGCGGTTGCGTTAGCGTTTATTCTTCCCAATCTGCTCAGAAGCGGCGCGAAGGATAATGTGTTGGTACCGAATTTTGTCGGTATGAACTATAACGACGAAGTACGTAATCACGAAAAGATCGGCAATTTCATTATTAAGCCCGAACAGGCGTATAATTCTGATCAACCTGAGGGTTATGTGTTCCGACAGGAGCCTGCCGAGGGCACAACAATCAAGATGCGTGGTACGGTGACACTGTATATCAGTATGGGCTCGAAGAAAGAAACCGTCTCGCCGATGACACCCGGTGAAAAGCCGAGCGATGTTCGTCGTCGTCTTGAACTCGCGGGCTTTAAGGTGCAAGAAACCTTTGAAAGCAGCGAAACCGTTCAAGAGGGTATGGCCATTCGATTAAACCCTGAATCCGGCAGCGAGGCGGAGCACGGTTCGACTGTTTTACTGTATGTCAGTAATGGTAAGCCGAAGGCGGAGCCGATCGATATGCCGAACATTGTAAACATCTCCAAGGATGCGGCGATCGAAAAATTGGTCACCGCCGGCTTTGATCAGACCAAGATCACGATTGAAGAGGTCAACGGCAATGCGCCGAAGGGCACGGTTGTTGGTGTTACGCCTGATCATACGCTTGACCAGCTTCCGGATGTTGACATCGTACTCAAGGTCAGCACCGGCTTCCGCGATGTCAAGATTGCGCTGGAGATGCCGAACACCGATATGACGGTGGATCTGCAGTTCCATGTGGGCGGCTTGTTGGACGCTGATCTTTCGGCTCGATATGCGAATATTATGCCAAAGGATATTGGCACGCTCGAGTTCGTAACTAAGCGGTCCGAGGATTCCTATAAGGTTACGGTCAAGATCCGAAAGGCCGGATCCGGTGACTACGTAACGTATGCCGAGTTCCAGATCAATGGCTCAAACGGTACCTATCAGCTGCTTAACAAGCAGGAATTCCCCGCACCGACCACGACAACAACCACGACAACAACAACCACGACTGAAACGACGACAACGACGCTGCCTACACAGGATCCGATCTCCTCTACGGTTGAGGAAGAGGATCCGATTGAGTGAGGCAGAAAGTATGACGAATTGTAAGCAAGGAATTATCTTACGCGGTATCGGCGGATTCTACTATGTAGAGACCGCCGATGCGGTATACACCTGCCGCGCACGTGGCTCATTTCGTCGTCAGGGCATCACGCCGGTCGCGGGTGACCGTGTGGAGATTGAGGTGCAGGCCTCCGGCGAGGGTGTTCTTACACGGGTAATGGAACGGCGTAACAGCCTGCTTCGCCCACCTGTGGCGAATCTCGATCTGCTGGTGTTGGTCGCATCCGTGTGTCAACCGATGACGAATACATTGGTGTTGGATAAGATGATTGCCATCGCAGAGAAAAAGGGGATTACCCCAATCGTGGTGATCAACAAAGCGGATCTCGCTGATCCTACATCGTTGGAAGAGATCTACCGTAAGGCGGGTTTGGAATGCTACACCGTATGTGCGCATCAACCGGAAACACTTGAGCCGTTGCGTGAGCGATTGGCTGGACACATCAGCGTGTTTTCGGGAAATTCGGGCGTCGGAAAGAGCAGTATCCTAAACGCCATTGATCCGTCCCTCGTGCTTGAAACGGGCGAGATCAGCCAAAAACTCGGTCGCGGTCGGCATACGACTCGTGAGGCGACGCTGTATCATCTGGCAGATGGCTATATCGTGGATACTCCGGGCTTTTCATCGCTGGATCTTGAACAGGTCGAGCCGATCGGTAAGGACGAATTGGCGGACTGCTTCCGAGAATTTGCACCGTATGTAAATGAATGTCGATTTGCCGGCTGTGCACACTATAAGGAACCGAATTGCGGCGTGCGGCAAGCAGTCGAAAATGAGCAGATTGCTCGTTCCCGCTACGAGAGTTATGTGATAATGTACGAGGCTGTGAAGGATAAAAAGGAGTGGGAAAAGGGATGAACCGCTGTGTGATCGTATCTGCGGGTCCTGTATCCGATGTATCGGCATTACGTACGCTTTTACGTCCGGATGACCTGGTTATCGCCGCAGACGGCGGTTGGCGACTGGCGGAGAGTTTAGGAGTTAACCCAACGGTGATCGTGGCGGATTTTGATTCCTCGACGATGCCAAGCGTTTCCGGTTCGACCGAAATTGTGCGATTGCCTGTACGTAAAGATTGCACCGACACCGCCGCCGCGGTGGCGTATGCGCTGGAGAGAGGATATACCGATTTTCTTCTTCTCGGCTGTGTCGGCGGAAGGTTAGATCATCAGTACGCGGCGATACAGTTGCTGGTACAACTCGCACAAAAAGGCTGTCGTGCCGTGCTGGCGGATGGGAATAATCGCATTACAGCGGTTACGGAATCGCCGTATATCGCCGAGCCGATGCACGGCTGGTCGCTGTCGCTGTTTGCATTCGGCGGCACGGTGCACGGGCTGTCCAGTCGCGGCGCGGCGTATGAATTGTCCGACTATGATTTGCACCCCACGGATCCGCTGTGTGTCAGCAATGCGGCAGAAACCGTGCCGTGTGAGATTACCTTTTCGGATGGC
>JAZOCG010000131.1:0-4513 GCA_045596345.1 Acutalibacteraceae bacterium | reverse complement strand
ACTCGCCGCACTGCGGGCACTTAGCCAGAGCCGGAGCAGTCAGCTTCCAGAGATTGTTACGTCTCTTGTCGCGCCGTGCCTTGGAAGTTTTTCTCTTGGGTACCGCCATTGTCAGCACCTCCTTGCATTGATCAAAGGTTTAGGGTTCAAGTCCTGTCACCCTATAGTAACTGTTGGAGAACCGCCAGGCGAGGATCCACCGTTTTCGCGGTGCACCCGCATAGGCCTTCGTTCAGGTTTTTGCCGCATTGGGGACACAGGCCTCGGCAATCCTCCCGACAGAGGTTCTTATACGGCAGTTCCAGCAGGATATCGGTCTGCACCAGTTCGTCCAGTGCAAGCTGATAATTCTCCAGCAGAACATAGTCGCTGTCCTCGTTCTCGAGAGAGGTCACCAAAATGTGCTCCACGGGGATATCGTAGTCGCGCGAAAACGGTGTCAGACACCGATCGCACTGCCCGTCAAACGTGAAGGTCGCCCGCAGGCTCAGCTTCACCACGCCTGCGCGAGCGGTGATCTCACCGACCGCATGAACAGGCTGTTTGAAGGGACGAATCCCGTAAAACTCCACCTGTGAAAAATCCCATTCTGTATCGATCGGAAGAGCCTTTATCTCCCCCGTGAACAGAGATCTGCATTGCACAAGCATAGTTCACCTCAAGCGTCACGCAAAACATTATATCGGTTGCGGACTGTTTTGTCAATAGAAAATTTACTTTCTGCGCGTTTTTTCGCGAAAACTTTTATTCTGTGGGACCTTCGACCGCCACGAGCGGCTCGTACGGCTGAGCGGGCTGATCGCCGATGTTGCGGATGATGACGAAAGGAGTCAGCTCATCGTCCTGTCCCGCAGGATTATCGCGGATACGGTCAGCGAGCTGCTTGTCCTCCACATCAGCAAGATCTTCAGACTTGCCGAGTACCTCGACGTCGATGTCGTTGGCATCCACCAGTACACAGCTTATCCCTAGCTGTTCATAGATGGCGGCGCATACTTTCTCAGGCTCTTTCGGGTTAAGAACCGCAAGCGTATGGTAGGTCTCAAATGAGGAGTGGCTGTAGAAGCCGTCGATGCCCGCAACGTCCTGCCCCACGATCTCGTAGAACACGCCGCGCTTACCAAACACACGCGCAACCGCGCCGCAGAACACCGCCCACAAAATGAGCGGCAGACCCTTCATATTAATGGCGAGTTGCAGCTTGTACGGCTCGTCCATACCGATGCCGTTGTGGTTGCTGGTCGCAAACTTGGACAAAAACTTCGCCCAGAAACCGAGGCGCACGTCCTCCATCTTAACGGTGTTGTCCTGACACATCGAGATGACCTTCTCGCCGAGCGTGACCACATCACCCGCCTTATACAGCGGCAAAACATAGCGGCGCAGGATCTCAATATAGTCCTCACCGCGCTCGATAAAATGGGTCTTGACGGCGTAACGCTCATAGCGCACGCCCTCCACCTCGATGACACCGCGGATGTAATAGGTGATGTCACCCACCTGCCGCTCGTTGGCCTTCAAATTGCGGTTGCCTTCATACCAGATAGCCATATTGTTTCCCTACCTTTAAAGGACGGCGGGAGATCACTCCCCCGCCGTCTGACCTTTGTTTGGATTATTCGCCGTCGGCCGTTAATTTATACCATCCGCGAGGATCAGATTTCCTCAGCGATCTCAGCGAGTTCAGCGGGGATATCCGCCTTGTCCGCGGAGATGGACATCACGATGTTCGCATCGAGCTTCGCGAGCTTCTGCACAAAGGGCACCAACGCCGCGAGGTCGTTGCCGCCGATCTTCAGCACGGAATCCACGAAGATGTCAGTGATGTCGTAGTTGCCGGCGCACATACCGGCGATATAGCCGTACAGAGAATCATACCCCTTGATCGCGTAATCCTCCGCCGCTACCAGACGGGCTTTATGGCTCAGGTCATAAGTTAACGTATTGTCTTTCTCGATAAAGACGACATTGCCGTTAGACTGCTGAACAGCGGCGTTGCACATCGCCATCAACTTTTTGGTTTTACCGGAGCCTTTGAGACCGAGAATTAAAGTGATCATAGTGTTGTCCTCCTAAATTTATATATATTGGAAACCGTCAGGGACGGTACATCCCGTAATTTTATGCCTCTTACTGACCCAAGCGGGCGAGCAGTGCGGCGCGGGCTTCTTCGTAGCCCGGCTTGCCCAACAGGGCAAACATATTCTTTTTATAGCTCTCCACGCCGGGCTGATCGAAGGGGTTGACGCCCAGCATATAGCCGGAGATGGCGCACGCCTTCTCGAAGAAGTAGATCAACCAACCGAGCGATGCCTCATCCATCGCGGGAACGTTGATCACCAGGCTGGGGGTGCCGCCGTCGGTATGGGCAAGCACCGTACCCTCAAACGCCTTTTCGTTGACGTAAGACATCGACTTACCGGCGAGGAAGTTGAGCCCATCGCCGTTCTCAGCATCTTCCTTAATGAGCAGTTCGCGCGGTGCTTTATCAAACTTGACCACCGTCTCGAACAGGATATTCGAGCCGTCCTGCACGAATTGACCGAGGGAGTGCAGGTCGGTGGAGAAGATAACCGACGCGGGGAACAAGCCCTTGCCGTCCTTACCCTCGCTCTCGCCGTACAGCTGTTTCCACCACTCACTCATCATCGCGTACTGCGGCTCGTAGCTGACCATCAGCTCAACAGCGCGACCGCGGCGGTGCAGAGCGGTGCGGGCAGCGGCATAGCGATAGCAGTCATTCTTCGCCAGATCGGGATCGGCAAGTGCCTCACGAGCATCCGCCGCGCCCTGCATCAACGCATCAATATCACAGCCCGCCACCGCGATCGGTAACAGACCGACAGCGGTAAGCACCGAGAAACGACCACCCACATCATCCGGCACGACGAAGGTCTCGAATCCCTCGCGATCGGCAAGTGCCTTGAGCGTGCCGCGCGCCTTATCGGTGGTGACGTAGGTGCGGCGCACCGCCTCGTCGTGACCGTAGGTGTTCTCGAGATATTCTTTCAACACGCGGAACGCGATCGCAGGTTCGGTGGTGGTGCCGGACTTGGAAATGACGTTAATGGATACGCGGCGACCCTCGCAGATCTCCAGCAATTCGCTAAGCTGTGCACCGGAGATGCTGTTACCCGCGAAATAGATGTCGGGGGTATCCTTCTTCTTCACATTATAATTGTTGGATTTGAGAAATTCGATCGCGGCGCGTGCACCGAGATACGAGCCACCGATACCGATGACAATAAACACATCGGTGTCTTCTTTGATACGGGCGGCGGCCGCCTTGATGCGGGCGAACTCTTCCTTATCATAATTCACGGGCAGGTCGAGCCAACCGATAAAATCATTACCGAGTCCCGTGCCGTTGTGCAGCATCTCGTGTGCAACATTCACCTGCGCCTGCAAGCTCGTCACTTCATGCTCGCGGACAAATCCCTCAAGATAGCGCGTTTCCAGTTTTACTGCCATAAATCATCCAACCTTTCTATTACCGCAACGAATTTTGCCTATAGATATTATCGTGGAAAACGACATTATCGGCAATAGACGTTTGTTGCAACCAACTATGAAGTATGTTACATTTATTTTACACTACTTGCTCTAAATTTGCAACTAATTTTTCGCATTTCTTATAATTTTTTCACAAATTATGCCAGCAATGCCGCCACTAACAGCGAATAGGCATAACGGAAGGTTTTATGCGGTACATTCGTCGTCGCACGCACGGCATATTCGCACAGTGTTTTGTCCCCGCTCATCAGCCGCCAGGTGCCGACCACCTGCCCCTCGAGAACAGGGGCTTCAAGGTCTTGTGCTAACTCTGCGGACGGCACGACGGCGTTTTCCGTGCCCTTTTTGAGCAGCAGAGACTGCGGCATATCCACCGCGATCTCGACCGTGTCCGCCTGCCCGCCGAGCACGGGAATCGGGTCAAGTATCATCATATCCGCCGGCGGGGTGTAAGATACGTAATTGGAGAAGCCGTAGTCCAACATCGCCCGCGCGCCGTCAAAGCGGTCAGCGGTGGTCGCACAGCCGAGCACCACCGATACAAACGAGGTGCCGTTTCGCGTGGCGGTGGCGGAAAGGCAGTGTCCCGCCGCTTGCGTAGTGCCCGTTTTGAGACCCGTCGCGCCCTTATAATGCCGCACCAATTTATTGGTATTCACCAGCTGAGATTTCCCGCCGCGCAGCGAATCCATCCAGATGGTGGTGTATTTCTGTATATCGGTATGCTTCATCAATTCGCGCGACATCACCGCCACATCATAGGCGCAGGAATATCCGCTGTCATCCAGCCCGCTGCAATCCACAAAATTCGTATCCTGCATCCCGAGCTCTTTCGCCCGCGCATTCATCGCGGCAACAAACGCCTCGAGTGTGCCGCAGATGTGCTCTGCAAGGGCGGCACAGGCATCATTCGCCGATACGACGGCGGCTGCCTTGCCCAGTTCTTCCACCGTCATCACTTCACCCTGCTCGAGCCAGATCTGCGAGCCGCCCATTGATG
>JAZOCG010000130.1:0-3976 GCA_045596345.1 Acutalibacteraceae bacterium | reverse complement strand
ACAACGACTTAATACGTAAAGTTGACGAGCTTTACACTCTAAAAAAGCCTCAACTGAGCGGGTTAGAGGGTCTTGGCGACAAGTCGGCTGATAATTTACTGACTGCCATTGCCGCCTCAAAGGAGAACGATCTGTATCGCGTGATTTTCGGTCTCGGCATTCGTCATATCGGTCAAAAGGCGGCAAAACTGCTTGCCAACCATTTCGGTACAATGGATGCGGTGATGAACGCGACCGTTGAGGAAATTGCTTGCATTGACGGTTTTGGCGATATTATGGCGCAGAGTGTGGTTTCCTTCTTTGCTCTTGAACAATCGCGTGAATTGGTGGCGCGTCTGGCAGCTTACGGAGTGAATATGACCGCTCAGCGCGATGAGACAGCCGATACCCGCTTTGCGGGGATGACTTTTGTGCTGACGGGTACACTGCCGACCCTCAAACGTGACGAGGCGGCGGCGATTATCGAAAAATTCGGCGGTAAAACATCGAGCAGCGTATCGAAAAAAACGTCTATCGTATTGGCGGGGGAAGAAGCGGGCAGTAAGCTTGTCAAGGCACAACAACTCGGTGTTCGCATCATCAATGAAGAAGAATTTAAGGAAATGTTGCTGTAACGGTATATGAACAGAAACGATACGTTCCGTACAATGATAAAACGAAAGCCCGTGGCTGATGCCACGGGCTTTCGTTTTTTGTTATTACTGAATCTTGGGAAGGCTTGCAGCGGCGACCGACTGGCCGACACGACGAGAATTCTCGTCGGGAATATGTAACTGAATTTTTTTGGCAAGTTCGGGGAATTCTTTGTCCAGAACTTCCTGTGCGCGCTCGAGCAGAATGACACCACCCTCACCGGAGGTGACACGACCCATAATGAGCACGTGTTTGATATCGTAGAACTCGGTGTAGTACGCGATCGCGTAGCCGAAATACGCGCCGATAGTGTCATAGATGGCGGCGGCACGCTCATCGCCTTCCTTCATCAGACCCTGCACGACCTTGAGTTTTTCGGCGGGGGAGAGATTCTCATCGAGTTCAATGCCGGCAAAGGGTGCGAGCTTGATAACACCGTCTTGCGAGAAATATTTCACGCCACAGCCGTAGTCACCCGACCATTCGTCCACCATAGCGTCCTGACAGTAGTCTACCGGCGCGAATGCCAACTCATTGAGCCAACCGGTGATGTTGCCCTGTGGGTCAACATAGCCTGCCGCCTCGGATGTGCCCATTGCGACGCCGAGAACGGAGTCGTCGTTGAGATTCATCGCACCCGCGAGCGCGGTGACATCGCCGTCGTTGGCGACTTCGATCGGGATGTTTTCGCCGATCTCTTTCGCGACGTCAAGGTACATATTTTTCACTTTCTTATCGAAGTCGTCATCGCTGACCTTGAGGAACAGCGAGGCGACCATAATGCGGTTGTCAATGTATACACCCGCGCTGGATACACCGATAGCGTCGACGCGAGGCATATGCGAGGCGGCGGTCTTCATAGCGTCTAGGATGCCCTGATAGTGGTAGTCGGGGTCACTGTTGATCTTGGGGAACCACACGACCTCTTCGGAATAGACGCTTTCGCCGTTGATGACAGCGGACACCTTGCGATCACTCCCGCCGGCATCGAAGCCGATACGGCAACCGTCGAGATGGCGACCGATGGGCGCGGCGGCGGATTTGTCCGCGGGCGCGTCCTCGAGAGCGCACACCTCAACCGAGAAGGGGTGCTCATACACGCGTTCCATAAACGTGACATCAAATTCACGCAAACCGCCGACAGTGTACGCGTCTTTGATTTTTTTGCCGATGACTTCGCTGCCCGCGATGATGATCTTATAGCCGCCTGCGACCCACAAAAGGGATTTGGTAATACGCTCGACAAAGCGGAAGTTTTCCTCGTCGTGACCGCTGTTATCGGGGAATACACGGGTCTTGTAGGTGGTGGTGTAGCCCTTGTTACGCTCGATAGCAATGACGATGTCTTGCCCGTTTTCCTTGGTTGCTTCGCGCATATCGCGGCAAACGATGGACAGGGGCTGGAACTGAGGGTCGAGTTTTGCGTTGATTTTAAGCTTCATATTTGATTGCTCCTTTGATAATGGTTTTTTTCACTTCAAAATCATTGTCCAGTACGATGATGTCTGCATCCTTGCCGACTTCGATCGAACCCTTGCGGTCGTCGATACCGAGGACCGTGGCGGGGTTGAGCGATGCACAATTGACACACTCATGCAGCGGGATGGAAGAGTTCTGCCAGACGTTGCGCACACCGTGGTTGAGGTGTAAAACGCTACCTGCGACAGTACCGTCCTCCAGACGGCAGACAATGTCGCGATAAATGATCTTAGCACCGCCGAGGGTGTATTCGCCGTAAGGGAGACCGCCGGCGGGTAAGCAGTCGGTGATAAAGCAGAGCTTACGTCCTTTAATCTTCCACAGCAGATCGTAGAAGCATTTGTCCACGTGGAATGTATCTACAATGACCTCGCAGCTCACATCCGCATTAAGTGCGGCGGTGACCACGCCCGGTGCGCGGTGGGCAAGAGGGGTCATGGCGTTGAACAAGTGTGTGACGTGCGCTACGCCCGCTTGTGTACCGCGCATAGCGGTGTCGTAATCTGCCGAGGTGTGTCCCATCGACACGACGACGTCGGTATCACGGCATATCTCACGAATCGCAGCAAAATCATCGGTATCTGTTTCGGGTGCGAGGGTGATCGTGCGGATGATGTCGGCATATTCCTTGACAAAAGCCGCATCGGGTTTCAAGATGTATTGCGGATCCTGTGCACCTTTCTTACTCTCGCTGATAAAGGGACCTTCTGCATGACAACCGAGGATAACACTGCCATCCCAATCTTCGCTCTCCTTCTTGAGCGCGCGGCAGGTTTCGAGTGCTTTGCGGATGACCTTCATATCCACCGTCATCGTTGTCGGGAGATAACCGGTGACACCATTGGCGAGCAAGCCTTTGGAGATCGTGCGGATAGATTCTTCTTCTCCGTCGCAGACATCCTTCCCAAGATAGCCGTGAATGTGCAGATCGATGAGACCGGGTGCGATATAACCCCCGTTTGCGTCGATGACCTCAATATCCTGCGGGATGCAGTCGGTGGGAACAATGCCCTCGATAACATCCGAGATAAGTACGGCGAAACCGTCGATAACGCGGTCTTTCAGGATGATCTTCCCGTTTTTGATCGCTTTCATACCGTCCTCCTTTAAAATAGATAATTTTAACAAATCTATTTTAGCAGATTGTTATTAAAAAGACAATAGGTTTTTGCGATTTTGAAGGGCTTTATTTACAATATATATACCGTTATGTTGCCAGTTAGATATGAAAAACATATTTGGCATCTATCCAAAACAAAACGGAAAGCACCACCGAATGGTGATGCTTTCCGTTTGGCGGAGAAGGAGGGACTTGAACCCTCGCGCCGGTTACCCGACCTACGCCCTTAGCAGGGGCGCCTCGTCACCAACTTGAGTACTTCTCCGTGTGTGTCGATCGGGTGTAGTGATCAGCCGATCGAAACGATGCAGTTTTCTTGAAAAAAGTGGCGGAGAGGGTGGGATTCGAACCCACGGCTCTTGCGAGTCACTGGTTTTCAAGACCAGCTCCTTAAACCACTCGGACACCTCTCCGTGGAGCTGACGGTTAGTATTCTATCATTCAACTTGTTGTTTGTCAAGACGAAAAAGTGAATTATCTGCTTTGTTTTTAATTTTTGTAAAAAAATTTCATTTCGTGCTTGACAACAAGGGACAAATTCATTATAATGGTCTAGCGTTTGAAAGCACAAATTCAATATTCGGAGAAGTCGCGTAGCTGGTCGAGCGCGCACGATTGGAAATCGTGTAACTGTTAAAAGCAGTTCGAGGGTTCGAATCCCTCCTTCTCCGCCAGAAAAAAGACCAACTCACTTGTGAGTTGATCTTTTTTCAACGATGTGTTCCGCAAGCGGAACGTGATGTG
>JAZOCG010000129.1:0-4756 GCA_045596345.1 Acutalibacteraceae bacterium | reverse complement strand
GCCGCCGGTTGATCTTATTGTGCGCCCGAGCGGGGAATATCGCTTGTCGAATTTCCTTGTTTGGCAGTCCGCGTATGCGGAGTTTGTGTTTATGGACGATATTTTATGGCCTGATTTCTCCGAGGCAGATCTTGAACGTGCGTTTGAGGAATTTGGTCGTCGCAACCGTCGTTTCGGCGGTGTTTGATAGGAAGTGAAAGATCGTGAAAACACGCATTATTTCTGCCCTCGTGGGTACAGTATTGTTGCTTGGCATCCTGTTTTGCCCGTATGAGTGGGTATTTGTTGTGGCAATGGCGGCTTTGGCGGCGATCGCCACATGGGAACTGCTACACAATACGGGGATTGTCAAAAACGTGCCGCTTTTGATCGGCAGTATGATTTTTGCCGCTATCCAAGTGCTCGCTTGTACCAATGCCGTGGTGTTCTCGCAACACGAATATATGCTCGATCTGCCCATGGTGATGTGGCAGGATATATCGAGATTTTTGCCGCTAATTCTGTTATTGACGTATAGTGTGTTTTCTCTCGTGTTGTTCGCTGTATATCGCGTCGCATTCGTGTGGAAAGGATTTGGCTTGACCGTGTACGCGACATTGGGTTTTGCTGCACTGGCGTGTCTGCGACTGGCTCCGATGGTTTTCGGCTTGCCATTTGTAATGCTGCCGTTGGTGATAGCGTGGATGAGCGATACGGGTGCGTATTTTGTCGGCACGTTCCTCGGTAAACATAAAATGGCACCGGTCATTAGCCCTAAAAAGAGCTGGGAGGGCTTTTTTGGCGGTTGGCTGATTTCCATCGGACTAACCGCGGTGTTCGGCGTGATTTGCAACGCCTTCATTGGTGGGACGTCTTCCTTGCACATCAAGGTGGGACTGATAACTGTTTTTGCGGCGGTGTTGGCACCTTTGTCGGTGGCAGGCGATCTGCTCGCCTCGCTGATTAAACGCCGTTGCGGTATGAAAGATTACGGTAATATTATGCCCGGACACGGCGGTGTGATGGACCGCTTTGACAGCGTGATTTTTATTGCACCGCTGTTGTGGGCTTTGTTAGAATTATTCCATTAACGGAGTGTATGGTATGAAATCTCTTGTGATTTTGGGTTCCACCGGATCGATCGGCACACAAGCCCTTGAGGTGGCACAGCAAGCGGGCTATGAAGTGCTCGCCCTTGCCGCCGCACGGCAGGTGGATAAGGTTGAAGAGCAAATTCGTGCGTTCCGCCCGAAATACGCGGCAATGTACGATGAATCTGCCGCCGCCGACCTGCGCGTGCGCGTGGCGGATATGTCCGTGAAGGTGCTGTCGGGAATGGAGGGGCTTTGTGCCCTAGCATCCTTGCCCGAGGCAGATATGGTGCTCAATTCGGTCGTCGGTATGGTGGGCTTACGCCCGACGCTTGCCGCTATCGAGGCGGGTAAGGATGTCGCGCTGGCGAACAAAGAGACCTTGGTCGCGGGCGGCGCGTTCGTGATGGACGCGGTTGCCAAGGCGGGCGTGCGTTTGCTCCCCGTCGACAGCGAGCACAGCGCGATTTTCCAGTGTTTGCAAGGTTGCCCGCCCACCGAGCGGGCACTCAAACGTTTGATTTTAACCGCATCGGGCGGTCCTTTCTTCGGTCGCACACGTGAGCAGCTCGTGAATGTGACGCTTGCCGATGCGCTCAAGCACCCGAACTGGAGTATGGGGCAGAAGATCACCGTCGACTCTGCGACGATGATGAATAAGGGACTCGAGCTCATTGAGGCGCGGTGGCTGTTCGATATGCCGCCTGAAAAAATTGACGTTGTTGTGCACCGCGAGAGCATTGTTCACTCGTTGGTGGAATATGATGATAATGCCGTGGTGGCACAGCTCGGCGTGCCGGATATGCGCGTGCCGATCCAGTATGCGCTGACCTATCCCGCGCGCTTGCCGTCACCTGTTAAGCAACTGCGTCTTGAAGACTGGGCGACGCTGACCTTCGCCGCGCCCGATAACGAGGCGTTCCCGACTATTAATATGGCACGCCGTGCGCTTTCACAGGGCGGGCTGTATCCTGCCGCACTCAACGCGGCGAATGAAGTCGCTGTCGGCGCGTTTATCGCGGGGGAGATCAGGTTTCTCGATATTATGTCCCTCACGGAACGTGTACTGGATATGCCGCTTGCTGTACCGACGAGCGTGGAAGACGTGTTTGTCATCGACGAGCAGGTGCGTGAGCAGACGCGTGCGGCGATCAATTCGATGAAATGAGGTTCGCATAACGAATGATCATTGTAAAAATTCTGGTAGCATTGTTGCTGCTCGGCGTGCTGATTATGATCCACGAATTTGGGCATTTCCTCGCAGCGCGTGCAATGGGCGTACGTGTCAACGAGTTTGCCATCGGTATGGGCCCTAAGGTCTTTAAATGGCGTAAAGGTGATACGCTTTACAGTATTAGAGCCTTGCCGCTCGGTGGTTTTTGCGCGATGGAAGGGGAGGACGAGGATGCGCCCACCCCTTCGGCGATCGGCGGTAACAGTGACCGCGATACCGAACCCGCGGACGAAACGCGTTCCTTTGCACATAAGAAGGTGTGGCAACGCATCGTCATCGTGGTCGCGGGCGCGGTAATGAATTTGTTGCTTGGGTTTGTCTTGCTGTTGGTGTATAACGGCTTTTTGCAAGAGCCGTACGACGATAAGGGAACGGTGCTGTTCCCGACGACGACGATCGCACAGCTCAACGAGGATACATCGGCGTATCGGACGGGTCTTCGTGCGGGTGATACGATCTTGTCGATCAACGGTCGCCGCGTGCTGATGGATAACGATATGGCGATGGAGATGCAAAACGACTCGGACGGTGTATTGCAGATGGTGGTGCGCCGTGACGGGGAAAAGGTCACGCTTGACAACGTAAAATTCGAGCTTAAAAAAGACGAAGAAACGGGGCGCAACTATCTGGTGTACGACTTTGTCGTGCTCGGTAAGGTGCGCACCTTCGGCAATACCATCACCCAGTCGGTCAAGCAGGAAGTTTCGGTCGCGACCATCGTGTGGCGCAGTCTGATCGATATGGTGGGCGGACGTTACCGACTGAACGACTTATCGGGTCCTGTCGGCACGGTGGATATTATTGCGGATGCTGTCGGCGGGGCGAACACTCTCGTGGGTTGGCAGACGCTCATTATGCTGATGGTGATGATTACCGTTAACCTTGGCGTGTTCAACTTATTGCCGCTTCCTGCGTTGGACGGCGGACGGCTTATTTTCCTGCTGTGGGAAGGGATCACGCGTCGCCGCGTTCCGCCGAAATTTGAAGGCATCGTGCATTTCGTAGGATTATTGCTGCTAATTCTGCTGATGCTGGTGGTATCCTATAGTGATATTACAAAACTCTTTGCGTAAAGGATGTTTTTTATGGATAGACGCACATCAAAACAAGTGACCGTAGGCGGTGTCGCGATTGGCGGCGGTGCTCCGATATCCGTGCAGTCGATGCTTAACCTGCCTGCCCACGACATTGCGGGCAGTGTCGAGCAGGCAAAACGTTTGCAAGCGTGCGGGTGTGACATCATCCGCACCGCTGTACCGGATATGGAATCGGTTGCGTTGGTGGCGGCACTCAAAGAGGCGGTCACCGTTCCGATCGTCGCGGATATCCATTTTGACTATAAGCTTGCATTGGAATCTGCCGCCGTTGGGGTGGATAAGATCCGCATCAACCCCGGCAACATCGGCGATGAGAGCCGCGTTAAAGCGGTCGCGGACGAATGCCGCCGTCGCGGTATCCCGATCCGCATCGGGGTCAATTCCGGCTCGCTGGAGAAAGAGATTCTCGCAAAATACGGGCATCCGACCCCTGAGGCGATGCGCGACAGTGCGCTGTATCATGCCTCGTTACTGGAGAAGTTTGATTTTACCGATATTGTGCTGTCTATCAAATCCTCAGACGTTGAGACGATGATCAAAGCCTATCAGCTCACCGCCGCGGCGTGTGACTATCCTTTGCATTTGGGTGTCACCGAGGCGGGCACTGAGCGGATGGGTATGCTCAAATCCGCTGTTGGCATCGGTTCACTGCTGATGCAGGGCATCGGCGATACCATCCGCGTATCGCTTACTGCCGCTCCGGAAAAAGAAGTGGTCGCGGGCATTGACCTATTGAAGGCGACGGGTCTGCGTGACGGCGAGCCACGTCTGGTATCTTGCCCGACCTGCGGGCGTACCGCCATTGATCTGATTGGCATCGCCTCCCGGGTGGAAGATCGCCTGCGGGATGTGCACAAGCCGATCACGGTCGCGGTGATGGGCTGTATCGTCAACGGTCCCGGTGAAGCGCGCGAGGCGGACATCGGCATCGCGGGCGGTAAGGGACGCGTCGTGCTATTTCGCAAGGGCGAGGTGTTGCGTTCAGTGGACGAGTGCGATGCCGTAGAAGAATTAATGAAGGAAATCGAGCAACTGTAACGTTGTTTCAGTTGTGCTACATAAAACGGAGGACTTATGGGAGAGAGGACGTTTGGAGCGTTGTTTGCCCCGTACTTGCCCGCAGATGACGCGTTCAGCGTGTTGACGGCAGGCGAGATCGAGAATATGGAGATGCACCACGCGAGCCGTCGGTTGGCGATCGTGGTGCGTTTTGCTGCGTTTGTTTCGGCTGAGCCGCTGTTTGTTGCCGAGACAGCACTCGCGCGTGCCTTCGGCTTGCAGAGCGTCAGCATCTCGCCTCGTTTTCCGTCTGAAGCACTGTCGCAGGAATCTTTCTCGTCACTCATAACGTATCT